>DASPLM010000173.1:0-6732 GCA_035627575.1 Caulobacteraceae bacterium
GCGAACGGGTCGCCAAGGCGCTGGCCCGCGCCGGCGTGGCGTCGCGCCGCGACGTCGAGCGCCTGATCGGGCTCGGCAAGGTGGCCGTCACCGGCCGCATCATCGATACGCCCGCCACCTTCATCCAGAAGGACGACATCCTCACCGTCGACGGCAAGGTGGTGGAGGGCGCCGAGGCGACCCGCGTGTGGCGCTACCACAAGCCCGTCGGCCTGATGACGACCCATCGCGACCCGGAGGGCCGCCCGACGGTGTTCGAGAACCTGCCCGAGGGCCTGCCCCGGGTGATCTCCATCGGCCGGCTGGACTTCAACACCGAGGGCCTGCTGCTGCTGACTAACGACGGCGAGCTGTCGCGCGCCCTGGAGCTGCCGTCGACGGGATGGAAGCGCACCTACCGCGCCCGGGCCCACGGCCGCGTCAGCCAGGCCGAGCTGGACCGGCTGCAGGACGGCATCGAGGTGGACGGGATCCGCTACGGCTCGATCGACGCCAAGCTGGACAAGGCCAAGGAGAAGGCGGAGGGCGGCTCGAACGTCTGGATCACGCTCACCGTGACCGAGGGCAAGTACCGCGAGGTGCGCAAGGTGCTGGAGGCCCTGGGCCTGCAGGTGAACCGCCTGATCCGCCTGGCCTACGGCCCGTTCCAGCTGGGTACCCTGGGCGTGGGCGAGGTCGAGGAGGTCGGCCCCCGCGTCATCCGCGAGCAGCTGGCGGACCTGATCGCGCCCGAGAACCTGCCTACCGGCGACAAGGTGCTGACGCCTCCGCCGGCGCCCTCGCGCCGCCCGATCCCGACCAGCGCCCTGGCCAATCCGAAGGCCAAGCCCAGCCGGGTGAAGGAGAACATCGCCATGCGCGAGGCCCGCGAGGCCCAGCGCATGCCCAAGCCGGTGCGCATCGGCGAGGACCGGCCCCGCCGCGAAGGCCCCGGCGGCGACCGCGGTCGCCCCGACCGCTCCGGCTCGGATCGGCCGCGCGGCTCGCGCTCGGGCGATCCCAAGCGCGACTACGGCAAGCCGCGCGAGGACCGTGACGACCGGCCCAAGCGCGCGTATTCGCCGCGCGCCGAGGGCGCCGAGCCCCGCGAGGGCGGCGGCTTCCGGCCGTGGGAGAATGCGACCGAGCGCGCGCCGCGCGAAGGCGGCGACCGGGCCTTCAAGCCGCGCGGCGACCGCCCCGGCGGCGGCGATCGCAAGCCGGGCTGGGCCAAGGCCGGCCCCCGCGCCGAGGGCGACCGGCCGGCGCGCGCCTACAAGCCGCGCGAGGGCGGTGACGACCGCCCTCGCGGCGACCGTCCTGCCCGTCCCTTCAAGCCTCGCGAAGGCGGTGATCGGCCGGAGGGCGGCAAGCGCCCGTATGCCGGCAAGCCCGCCGGCGCCGGCGGCGAGCGTCCGGCGCGGGCTTACAAGCCCCGAGAAGGCGGCGCGGCCGACCGGCCGCGGGCGGAGCGTTCCGACGGCGGCAAGCGGCCCTTCGGCGACAAGCCGGGCGGCTTCAAGCGCGGCCCCGCTTCCCGCGGCCCCGGCGGTCCGAAAGGGCCGCCCAAAGGACCGCGCGGCCCCCGCAAGCCGTAAAATCCGCTCCGTAGCCCCGGCATGGGGTTACGGGCCGGGGCGGCGCAGCTTATCTGGCGTGGGTCCGTCGGCTTTCGAGGCCGGCGGGCGCCCCGCTTCAGAGGAGACCGCATGCCCCACGGCGACAGCCTGATCCTGACGCTCGTCGGCGGCTTCGTGCTGGCCTTCGTGTTCGGCATGCTGGCGCTTCGGCTGAAGCTGTCTCCCCTCGTCGGCTACATCCTGGCGGGCGTGGTCGTCGGCCCCTTCACGCCCGGCTATGTCGCGGACGGCGGGGTCGCCACGCAGCTGGCCGAGGTGGGCGTCATCCTGCTGATGTTCGGGGTGGGCCTGCACTTCTCGCCCAAGGACCTGCTGCAGGTGCGCAGCGTCGCGGTGCCGGGCGCCCTGCTGCAGATCCTGCTGGCCACCCTGCTGGGCTGGGGCCTCGGCGCCCTGCTGGGGCTCGGCCTCGTGGAGTCCCTGCTGATCGGGTTCTCCCTGTCCGTGGCCTCCACCGTGGTCGTGCTGCGCACGCTTGAGGACCGCAAGCTGCTCAGCGCCGAGATCGGGCGCATCGCCGTCGGCTGGCTGGTGGTGCAGGACCTGGTGGTGATCGTCGCCCTGGTGCTGCTGCCGCTGCTGGTGGGCGAGCAGACCCTGGCCCCGCTGGCGCTGGCCGGCGAGATCGGCTGGAAGCTGCTCAAGGTCGCCCTGTTCGTGGCCCTGATGTTCGTCGTCGGCGGCCGCGTCCTGCCCTGGGTGCTGGTGCGCATCGCCCATACCCGCTCGCGGGAGCTGTTCACCCTGGGCGTGCTGTCGATCGCCATGGGCATCGCCTACCTGGCCTACGCCGTGTTCGGGGCGTCCTTCGCGCTCGGCGCCTTTGTCGCGGGCCTGGTGCTGAACGGCACGGCGCTCGGCCACAACGCGGCGGAGCGGTCGCTGCCCTTCCGCGACGCCTTCGCCGTGCTGTTCTTCGTCTCGGTCGGCATGCTGTTCGACCCGCGCATCCTGGCCCGTGAGCCCCTGGCCGCTGCGGCGGTGGTGCTGATCGTGCTGGTCAGCGCCATGGTCGCGGCCCTCGTGGTCGCCAAGGTGGCGAGGATGAGCTGGGCTGACCGGTCCCTGCTGGCCGCCGTCATGCCCCAGGTGGGAGAGTTCTCCTTCGTCATCGCCGGCCTCGGCCTGACGCTCGGCGCCCTGTCGCGGGAGAGCTACGGCCTTGTGGTCGCCGGGGCGATCCTGTCGATCGCCCTGAACCCCGTCATCCTGACCATCATCGACCGCATGGCGCGGGCGAGGGCGACGGCGAGGGCTGCCGAGACGACGGACCCCGCGCCGCAGACTCCGCCCGCCTGAGTCTCAACCGGAGCCTTCGAACGCGGCCATGACGCGTTCGGTCAGGCCCTCGCAGTCGATCCCGGCGAAGGGGAAGGCGCCGGTGAGCGCCGTCTTCAGCTCGGGGTCGAGCATCTCCTGCAGCTTGCGCCTGGCCCGCAGGGAACGGGTCTTCACGGTGGCCGGGACCAGGTCCAGCATCCGCGCCACCTCCTCGACGCCGAGCCCCTCGATTTCGCGCAGGACGAAGACGAGGCGGAACTCGTCGGGCAGGCGGGCGACGGCCGCCTCGACCAGCCGGCGGATCTCCAGCCGCGCCAGCTCGGCGTCGGGCGGCGCATCGGCGAGGGAGCCGCGCATGAACTTCTCCCGGTACTCGTCGATGGCCACGACGGACTCCCTGTCCAGGCGCGCGCGGCGGCGCAGGTCGGCGCGCCGGCGGCCCAGCGCTTCGTTGATGGCGATGCGGGTCAGCCAGGTGGACAGCGACGAGCGCCCGTCGAAGCGCCCGATGGCGGCGAAGGCGCGCGCGTAGGCCTCCTGCACCACGTCCTCCGCCTCGCCGCGGCAGCGCAGGATGCTCCAGGCGGCGCGGAACAGGCGCTGGTTGTTTCGCCGGACCAGCAGCCGCGCGGCCTCGCTGTCGCGGCGGCCGATGGCGGCGGCGAGGTCCGGGTCGGACAGGGCTTCGTAGTCGAGGCGGGTCTGGGCGGTCATGACGGTGTCCTGCTCACCCCTTCGATGCCGCGGCGCGGGCGAGGTTCCCGCTCCCTACGCCCGTCCGCTCAGGCCCCGGGCCAGGTTGCGGGTCCGGTTGAACACGGTGAGCGCGACCAGGGCGGCGGCCAGGCCCAGCCCCCAGAGCATCACCTGGCCGCGGCCGTCCCACAGCCCCTCGAGCATGGACAGAACGGCGGCCGCCGACAGCAGGCCCATGCGCTGGGGCTTGGCCAGGGGGCCGGAGAAGTCGGCCGGCAGGCCGAGGCCGCGCCCCAGCTCGCGCACATAGGCCGTCATCACCGCCAGTACGGCGCAGAGCCAACCCAGCGCCGGCCCAAGGGACTCGGAGGCCGGCATGGCGGCGTAGCCCGCGCCGACCAGGAACAGGGCGTCGGACAGGCGGTCGGGAAGTTCGTTCCAGATGGGGCCGGCCGGGCCGCCCTTGCCGTGCTCCACCGCGACCAGGCCGTCGATGATGTTGCAGATCAGGCGAAGCTGGATGGTGATGAGGGCCAGGCCCAGCCACACGACGCGGGTCCAGCCGTCGCTCAGTCCCGACAGGGCGAAGGCCCCGAAGCCGACCAGGGCGAAGGCCACGCTCATGGCCGAGATCAGGTCGGGCGAGACCCGCGCCCGGGCCAGGGCTCCGGCCAGGGACGCCGCCCAGGCGCTGCTCCGCGACTTCACCGGCCGCCGGTTGCTGACGTCGTCCATGGCCTCAGCCCTCCCGCCTCAGCGTAGCGGTATAGACGAAGGCGTAGAGGGTCGAGACCGTCCAGGGCAGGGCGATGGTGGCCAGCACCTCCGGCGTGCCGGCGGCGCGGTGGGCCAGCACCAGGGCCGCGCCGATGATGACGCAGCTGACCGCCGGCGGGACCAGCCGCGCCCACAGACCCGACAGGTGGGCGAAGGCGCCCTCCAGCCAGCGCTTGAGGAACAGGGTCAGGATCGCCGACAGCCCGCCCTGCACAACGAAGGCGAACCACATGGCCACGCTGCCGTGCATCCGGTTGGCGAAGGCCGCCCACGCGCCCATGGCGACGAAGGCGAACAGGACGTGGACCCAGGTTGATCGCGCGACCTGTGCCAGGGCTCCGCTTTCGGCCATGCTGTCCCCAATCGATTCCGCGGCCTGATGCTAGGCCACGTCGGAGGGCGGAAGCCAAGTGCTCGACACGATTCCCGGACCGATGCTGTGGGGGCTGGTCGCCGTCGGCGTGATGCTGATGCTCGGCACCATGGCCGCCGTCGCCCTGCCGTTCTTCCGGCCCACGAAGGACTGGACCAACCTGCGC
Organism: Caulobacteraceae bacterium; assembly: GCA_035627575.1. Classification (GTDB taxonomy): domain Bacteria; phylum Pseudomonadota; class Alphaproteobacteria; order Caulobacterales; family Caulobacteraceae; genus JAEZEZ01. The sequence goes on from DASPLM010000173.1 coordinate 4,913, forward strand.
CTGCGCGTGTGGTCCTGGTGGGTGATGATCGCCGTGGTCATCGCCGCCCTGTTCGCGGGCGTCGTGGCGACCACGGTCCTGTTCGCCGTGATCTCCTTCCTGGCGCTGCGCGAGTTCCTGTCCCTGGCGCCGACGCGACGGGAGGACCGGCTGATCGTCCTGTTCGCCTATCTCAGCGTGCCGATCTGCTACTGGCTGGTCGGAACCGACCAGTACCAGATCTACCTGGTGGCCATCCCCGTCTGGTTCTTCATCCTGACGCCGTTCCTGATGGCCGTGGCCGGGCAGACGCGGGGCTACCTGGCCTCGGTCGCCACCTTCAACTGGGGCGTAGTGGCCTGCGTCTACACCCTGGGCCACGTGCCGCTGCTGATGCACGTGCCTGACGGCGAGGCGCGGGCAGGCGCTGCGGGGCTGGTGTTCTTCCTGCTGGTGGCGACCCAGCTCAACGACGTGCTGCAGTACTGCTGCGGCAAGCTGCTGGGCCGGCGCAAGATCATGCCCTCGGTCAGCCCCAACAAGACCTGGGAGGGCTTCTTCGGCGGCTGGATCCTGACCGGGGCGGCGATCTGGTTCCTGGCGCCCCTGTTCACCCCCGTCGACGCCAACGGCCGCTGGATGCTGGCCCTGCTGCTGCCGCTGGCCGGGTTCGCCGGGGACGTGACCATGTCGGCGGTGAAGCGCGACCTGGGCGTCAAGGACACCTCGGCCCTGATCCCGGGCCACGGCGGCGTGCTGGACCGGCTGGACAGCCTGACCTTCACCGCCCCGCTCTATTTCCACCTGCTGGCGTACTATGGCCTCGACAAGTACTGAGCCGAGCCCGTTCCGGGTCCTGTTCCTGCGGCTGGTGCTGCGACCGCTGGCGCGCTTCTTCACCGGGGCGGAGGTGCGTCACCGCGAGCGCCTGCCGCTGAAAGGGCCGGCCATCGTCGCGGCCAACCACAACAGCCACGTCGACACCCTTCTGCTGCTGTCGATCTTCCCGCCCAGGGTCCTGGCGAAGGTCCGGCCCGTGGCGGCGGCGGACTATTTCCTCAGCAACCCGGCGCTGAGCTGGTTTGCGCGGCGCATGGTGGGCATCACGCCGATCTCGCGCACCGTGGCCCGCGGCGACGACGTCCTGGCCCCGGCGCGGGAGGCGCTGGCTCGGGGCGACATCGTCGTGGTGTTCCCGGAAGGATCGCGCGGCGAACCCGAGCGCATGGGACCGCTGAAGGCCGGGGTGGCGCGGCTGGCGGAGGCCTACCCCGACGTGCCGGTCGTCCCCGTCTGGATCCAGGGCGCGGGCCGGGTGCTGCCGCGCGGCGCCTTCATTCCCGTCCCGATGAACTGCTGCGTCCTCGTGGGCGAGCCGCTGCGCTGGACGGGCGAACGCCAGGGCTTCATGACGGCGCTGAAGGACGCGCTGTGCGCCCTGGAGAAAGACGCGCCGCCGTTGCGCTGGCGCGACGCCGAGACCGGGAACAGGGACTGAGCCGTTGAGAATAGTCGCCGGACGCTTCAAGGGCCGGGCGCTGGTCGCGCCGGAAGGGCAGGGCACGCGACCCACCTCGGACCGCGCCCGCCAGGCGGTGTTCAACATCCTCGAGCACGCCCCCTGGTCGGCGGGGCTGCACGATGCGCGGGTGATCGACCTGTTCGCCGGCTCGGGCGCCCTGGGCCTGGAGGCCCTGTCCCGCGGCGCGGCGTTCTGCCTGTTCGTCGAGACCGACGAGGCGGCCAGGGGCGCCATCCGCGAGAACATGGACGCGTTCGGCCTGTTCGGGGCCGCGCGGGTGCACCGGCGGGACGCGACGGACCTCGGCGTGCGTCCCGGA
>DASPLM010000174.1:0-3075 GCA_035627575.1 Caulobacteraceae bacterium
GGGAGTGAAGGGTCAGGCCGACCCGAACTGGGCGACGCGCGGCTCGGCTGTCGAGTCGACCGGGGAGTCCGGACCGGCCGCTGGTGCGACCTCGGGCTTGCCCTTCGACCCACCGGCCTGCCCCGGCGGCAGGTAGCGCGCGCCGACCCAGGCCGTGGAGAGCCACAGGCTGGTCCAGACGAGCCACGCGCCCGCCGCCCCCAGGAACTCGCCGGTGGCGCGCGCCGCGTGGAACTGGCTGATCATGCCGATGGCCGCGGCGGCGGCGGCGGCGCCGAAGACCAGGCCGCGGGATTCACGCCTCGGCAGCAGCAGGGCGAGACCCGCCACCGCCAGCAGCAGGCCAGACAGCATCCACGGCAGCTCGTCCCGGTTCAGCCCGAGCGCGATGTTGAAGAGGGCGTAGGCCAGCAGGATCGTTCCGGCCGCCCGGGGCATGAACATGGCGTCCCTCGACAGGTTCGCGGGGAGCATGATCCAAACCCGTGGAGCAAAGGTGAAGGACGCCGCGTGCGGCCCTAGACCGCGGCGGGGGCGGCGCCGGCTTGCCCATGGAGGTAGCCGGCCACGAGCGGCCCAGGCGGATCGAGGCCGCGCAGCGCTACGAGAAGGGCGGCCGGCTCGACCCGGCCGTCGGCGAAGTTGCGGAACGCCCGCGCCACGGCGACCATGTCCAGGCTGTGGGGCGACAGGCGCAGCGCGCCCACGCCGGCCGCACGGAGATCGGTCAAGGGCGCCGCGGCGACGTGCGCGCCGTGGGACAGGGTCTGCACCCCGTTGACGGCAAGGAAGTCGCGGCCTTCCAGGGTCTGCACCGCCAGTCCGTCCGGGTCCCGGTCGCAGACGAACTGGCAGGCGTCCTTGTGCAGGCCGTGGACGCGGGCGTGATAGCAGCGGCCCGACAGGGCCAGCGGCAACCGCCCGAAGGCGAACAGTTCGATCTCCAGTTCCGGGCAGCCCCGCGCGATCCCGCCTACCGCGTCCAGCGACAACTCGATGTTGGGACACAGGCGCACGCACCCGCGCATCAGCAGTTCGCGCGCCGCATCCTCGTTATAGACGTTGAGCAGCGGCCCGGCGACGAATGGCCCCGAGCGGGCGGAGAGCGCCGACAGATCGTTGACCTCGATGACCTCGTCCGCCGCTGACAGGCCGGCGATCGCCCGGCGGTCGCGACGGTTGGCGGGAATGGAGAGGCCGCTCCACACCACCTGCTTGCCGCCCCGCTCCAGCCGCTCGGCGGCGGTCGCCAACGCGGGTTCGAGCAGCGGCGAGCGTTTGCCGCAGACGACCTCGCCCAGATATACCCGGTCGACAGGCGCCTCGTCGGCGATGCGGGCATAGAAATCCGCCACCCGTTCGGGCGCCCAGTTGAACATCAGCGGCCCGAGGGTGAGGCCGATGCGCACGTCGTTCATCGCCAGGTCTTCCGGTAGGCGCCGGCGGTCTGGCGGCCGCCTTCGGCCAGGTCCAGCAGCATCGGCTCGAGGTGGTCGATGGACTGGCCGCGGGCGAGCGCGTCGATCGCCTGGCGGAACACGCCGGCCACGCGGGCGACGTAGGCCTTGCCGCGCTGGCGTCCCTCGACCTTCACGGCGCTCACCCCGGCACGATCAAGCGCCGCCAGCAGGGCCATGGCGTTCAGGCTGACCGGGTCCTCGAACAGATAGGCCGGATCCTCGCCTTCCAGGGCGAAGCGGCCCTTGCACAGGGTGGGATAGCCGGCGCTCTCGTCAGGTCCGAAGCGGTCCATGGCGAAGTCGGCCAGCCGGGTGACCAGGCGGCCCCCCTCCTCGGTGAAGGCCACCGCCTCGGGGGGCGAGCAGACGCCGCTGAGGTTGGGCGAGCGGCCGGTGACGTAGGAACTCAGCGCGCAGCGTCCCTCGGCCATCACGCACAGGCCGCCGAACACGAAGGCCTCGGTCTCCACACCGACCTCCCGCATGAGGGCGGCGATCTCCTCGACGCTGAGGACGCGCGGCAGGACCACCCGCTTCACCCCATACTCACGCTGGTAGAAGGCGATGGCCTCCGGCGAGCCGGCCGCAGCCTGGACCGAGAGGTGCAGCCGCAGGCCCGGGTGCTGTTTGGCGGCATGGCTCAGCACGGCGAGGTCCGCGGCGATGACGGCGTGGGCCCCGGCGTCGGCGGCGGCGTCGACAGCGGCGCGCCACCGCTCGGTCACGCCCGGCCGCGCGAAGGTGTTCACCGCCACCAGCACCTTGGCGCCGCGCCCCCTTGCCCAGCCGACGGCGTCGGCCAGTTCGTCGGGCGAGAAGTTCAGGCCCGGGAAGTTGCGCGCGTTAGTCTCGTCGCGCAGGCCGCAATAGACGCTGTCCGCGCCGGCCTCGACGGCGGCGCGAAGCATGGCCGGCGACCCGGCCGGGCAGACGAGTTCGACGGGCATGGGCTTACTGGATGGCGGGCAGGAAGGAGCGGCGCAGACGCGCGAAGGCGGCGTTGGCGGACGGGTGGAGGGCGGCTGGCAGCCCAAGGATGTCGGCGACGGTGAGCTCGGCCGCCTCGAGCGTGTTGTGCAGCGCCACCAGCGCCCGGGTGTCGCCCTCGACCTTGATACGGCGAGAGAAGAAGGCCGAGTCGGCGTCACTGGACCCGTCGAACATGGCCACAAGGGTGGCCAGCGGACCGGAAATGCGCGCGGCAAACGGCTGGCTGTCGCCGCGGCGGACGACCTTCACGCGCCCGCTCCCCGCGACCGGCGCCAGCCGGAAGGCCACGGGGAAGTCGGTCGGCTGGAGCACGAAGGCGGCGTCGGCGGCTTCGCCGAGCCGTTCGAATACGTCGGGACGGCGGCGGCCGACGCGGCGCAGGGCTGCAGTGAGCACCGCCTCGACGGGCGGACGCAGCGCCATCAGCACCTCGGCGGGCGCGGCAGAGGGGGGCGATCGCAGCCGTCGCGCATTCACGCGGCGGCCCTTCCCTGCTCTGAGGCGTCCGGGGCGTCGATCACCTTGCGCAGGCATTCGACGAACTGCGGGATCAGGGCGCGGCGCACGGCCGGCGCGGCCCAGTACGGGTTCATGAAGACGCAGCGGACCATCAGCAGGCCGTCGG
>DASPLM010000175.1:0-4763 GCA_035627575.1 Caulobacteraceae bacterium
GGCGATGGTGCGCACGCCCTTGCCGATGGCCAACTCCAGCGAGCGGCGGTAGCAGCTGGCCAGTTGCTCGGCCTCGCCCTGCTGCCCGCCGCGCCAGACCGGCCCGACGGTGTGGATCACCCATTTTGCCGGCAGGTCGAAGGCGGGCGTCATCTTCGCGTCGCCGGTCTTGCAGCCCTTCAGCGACCGACAGGCCTCGAGCAGACCCGGTCCCGCAGCCCGATGGATGGCGCCGTCGACGCCGCCGCCGCCCAGCAGGCTCGCATTGGCCGCGTTGACGATGGCGTCCACGTCCAGCCGGGTGATGTCGCCGACCGTGACGCTGAGGCGGGTCACGGCTGGGGGCCGGCGGGGATGCCGACGACCTCGCGCGCGCGCTCTTCCAGCAACGGCCCGTGCAGGAGGTTGCCGGCGTAGAGCATGGTGCCGCCGCAGAGGATCACGGCCATCAGGTAGAGCGCGACGCCGCCCGCGGCCTGGCGCCAGGTCATCTTCAGCGAGACCGGCCGCCAGGCGCCGCGCTTCAGGTACCCCAGCACCGCGATGGCGACGAAGATGGCGAGAAAATAGTAGCCTTGGGTGATGCCGAGCACGATCGCCGCAGCGCCGGCGGCCAGCATGCCGAACTTCTCCAGGTTCGGGTTCACCCGCGCCAGCACAGGGCCGAGCGCCTTGGACCCGTCGAGCGGCGGGATCGGGGCCAGGTTCAGCAGGTTGATGAAGCCGATGAACAGCGCTCCTTTCAGCCAGACTTCCTGGTTGGTGGCGAAGTAGGCGGCGAAGAAGGGGATTGCGGCCAGCAGGCCGAACAGCGGCCCCGCCAGCGAGACCAGCAGGCCCTTGTACTCGGTCGGCTCGTTGCGCGAGGGCACGGCCGCGCCGCCGAAGAAGGGCACGATGTGGATGTAGGCCGGGCCCATGCCGACGCGGTTCATCACCAGCACGTGGCCGTATTCGTGCACGAACACGCCGACCACCCCCGCCAGGGCCACGACCCAGCCGCCCACGAACCAAAGGATGCCGGCGAGCAGGGCCGTCGAGACGAGGGCCCAGACCAGGCTCTGTCCCTTCGCCTCGGCGGGTTCGCGAAGGGGGGCGGGGGACGGCTCCGCCGGCCGCGCGGCGCGCTGCTGGCGGGCGATCTCCCAGGGACCTGGCGTGCTCATCGATGATCCTTCTGAGGTCGACGACCCTGCCGCGTCAGCAACAGGCCGAGCAACAGCGCTTCCCGCGATATGTGACGTCCGCTGATCCGGATTTCCACCGGCGGGACATAGCGGATCATCAGATCAGCTCCACGGCCACGTGGTGGCGCGCCTTGACGAGGTCGTAGCGGGCCGGTGTCGCCGGCGGCGGCAGATCGACCATGCGCTGGACCGCGGCGCGGGCGCGCACGGCGATGTCGGCGTCCACCGTCACCTCGTACTGCATGTCGCGCAGGCACTCGTAGATGTTCTGCAGGGTGATGCGCTTCATGTGCGGGCACAGGTTGCAGGGGCGGATGAACTCCGTCTCCGGGCTGTCCACGGCCACGTTGTCGGCCATGGAGCACTCGGTGATCATCACCACGCGCTTGGGTTTCCGCTGGGCGACGTAGTCGGCCATGGCGGCGGTGGAGCCGGCGAAGTGGCTCTCCTCCAGCACGTCGGTGGGGCACTCCGGGTGGGCCAGGATCTCGGCGTCCGGATAGGCCTCCTTCAGCTCGCGCATGTCCGCGCCGGTGAAGCGCTCGTGCACCTCGCAGCGGCCCTTCCAGGCGATGATGCCGACGTTCGTCTGACGGGCGACGTTCTTGGCCAGGAACTCGTCGGGGATCAGGATGACCCGGTCGACGCCCCACTCGCGGGCGACGTGCTCGACCACTTGGACGGCGTTGGCGCTGGTGCAGCAGACGTCGGTCTCGGCCTTCACGTCGGCGGTGGTGTTGACGTAGGTGACCACCGGCAGGCCGGGGTAGCGCTGCTTGATCAGGCGCACGTCCGCGCCGGTGATCGAAGCGGCCAGCGAGCAGCCCGCGCGCAGGTCGGGGATCAGCACGGTCTTGTCGGGGGCGAGGATCTTGGAGGTCTCGGCCATGAAGTGCACGCCCCCCTGGACGATCACCTTCGCGTCCGACCGGGCGGCCTCGCGGGCCAGGCCCAGGCTGTCGCCGACATAGTCGCCCACGCCGTGGAAGATCTCGGGCGTCATGTAGTTGTGGGCCAGGATCACGGCGTCGCGTTCACGCTTCAGCCGGTTGATCTCGGCGATCAGCGGGGCGTGGAAGCGCCACTCGATGGGCGTGACCTTGTCCTTGACCTTGGCCCAGACGAGGGCCGTCTCGGCCTCGACCGCGGGCGTGAAGGCAAAAGCCGAACCGTCGGCCATGGCTAGCTCCCCTTTCCACCGATTATGCTCAGAATGAGCAAAAGGGTGGTCCAAAAAGAGGCCGATCCCACCGGAGCGGCCGGACTTATGCTACGGCTGAGCAAAAGCCTGCACGGAAGATAGCGCGTCGCGCGCGGGGATCAAGCCTTGCTCGAAGACTTCTTTCGCGGCTTGGGTCCCTGCGGCCGCCCCGCGCCCGCTCCCATGGCCGCCGTGAGCAGTTCCACCAGTTCGGCCTGGGAGTATGGCTTGCGCAGGAATGGCCACGGCGCATGCACCAGGGTCTCGTCCACCGCCTCGCCGGCGTAGCCCGACGTCAGCAGAACCTTCAGTTCCGGCCGCATCTCGACCGCCCGATGCGCCAGCTCGACCCCGTCCATGCCGCCGGGCATGACCACGTCGGTCAGCAGCAGCTCGTAGGCGGCGTCCGAACGCAGACGGACCAGGGCCCGGGCGGCGCTCGAGACGCGGGTCACCTCGTGGCCCAGGTGGCGCAGCATGGCCTCTGCGATGGCCGCGACCTCGCCGTCGTCCTCCACCAGCAGGATGTTCAGGGCTCGCATCGCCTCGCCCACGGGCGGCTGGGAGGCGAGCGGCAGGGCCTCCGCGCTGGCGGGCAGGAATATGGTGACCGAGGTTCCGGCTCCGGGTTCGCTCTCGATGTTGATGCCGCCGCCCGACTGCTGCGCGAAGCCGTAGACCTGGCTGAGTCCCAGCCCGGTGCCCTTGCCCTGGGGCTTGGTGGTGTAGAACGGCTCGAACACCCGGGCGAGCACATCCGGGGCCATGCCCTGGCCGGTATCGGTGATGCGGACGCTGACGTGGCGGCCGGCGGGCACATCGGCGACGTCGCCGGCCTCCAGTTCGCGCCAGGCGGTCTCGATGGTGATGCGGCCGCCGTCGGGCGTTGCGTCGCGGGCGTTGACCAGCAGGTTGAACACCGCCGCCTCGAACTGGGCGGGATCGACCTTGACGATCGCTTCCCCCTCGCAGAGGCGGGTCTCGAACTGAACCGCCTCGCCGACGGCGCGGCGCATCAGCGGCTCGCTTTCGCCGATCAGGGCGTTCACGTCGCACAGGGCCGGGCGCAGGGCCTGGCGGCGCGAGAATGCGAGCAACTGGTGCGTCAGCTGTTCGCCTCGCCGCGCGGCCGCCATGGCCGCCTCGGCCATGCGCTTGCGCTTGGCGGCGTCGTCCGGGTGCTTGAGGATCATGTCCAGGGCGCCGACGACCACGGTCAGCAGGTTGTTGAAGTCGTGCGCCACCCCGCCGGTCAGGCGGCCCAGGGCCTCCAGCTTCTGGGCCCGGATCAGGGCCGCCTCCGCCAGCTCCTTCTCCGCCAGCGCCTGCGACACCCGCTCGGCCAGCAGGTCGTTGATGTGCTCGAGGTCCGCCTGGACCTGGCGCTCCTCAGTGACGTCGTAGGCCGCGCCCACGAATCCGAGCAGCTCGCCCGTGGGGCTGAAGCGGGGGCGGGAGAACGAGCGCAGCCAACGCCACTGGCCGTCGAAACGCTTGTAGCGCGCCTCCAGCGAGAACGGTTTCAGCGAGCCTTCGCCGGCCACCTGTTCCTGCAGGATCCGCTCCCAGTCGTCGGGGTGCAGGTACTCGCGCCAGTCGCGGTTCAGGCCCTCGTCGTAGGTCCCGCCCATGAACTCGACGTAGGTCTGGTTCACGAAGGCGCGCTTGCGATCGGCGTTCGTCACCCACACCAGGATCGGTGCGCTGTTGGCGATGGAGCGGAAGCGTTCCTCGCTCTCGCGCACCTCGATCAGGGCTCGGGCGCGCTCGATCTCGGTCCAGGTGCGGGTCGCCGCCTCCTCGACCAGGGCGGTCTCCTCGTCAGTCCAGACCCGGGGCGCCGTGTGGTGCAGGAAGAACACGGCCCGCGTGCGGCCGGCGCGGACGACCGGGACGCTGAGCCGCGCGCGCACGCCCTCCGCCTGGAAGGCGTCGACCACCTCGGCGGTGCGCGGGTCCGTCGCGGTGTCGTAGACCCGCACCGTCCGGCCACGCCGCAGGTCCGCCATCAGGCCCGCGCCATAGCTTTGCAGGGTGTAGACCCCCGAGATGGTGGGCAGGGCGCTTTCGCTCCAGCTTTCGCCGACGGTGATCGTGCCGGCCTCCTCGTCGACCTCGCCGTAGCCTGCGCGTCCGACCCGCAGGTATCGGCCGAGCGACCGTTCGGCGAGCGCGGCGATCGCCTTCGGATCGTCCGTCTCGCGCAGGCTGTCGCCCAGCTGCAGCAGGAAGCGCTGACGCCGTTCCTGCAGGCGCAGGTATTCCTGAGCTTCGTGAGTCTCGGTGACGTCGAAGGCGATGCCGACATAGCCGAGCAGTTCACCGTTGCTGTCGAAACGCGGCCGGGTGCTGCAGCGCATCCACCGCCACTCGTC
>DASPLM010000176.1:0-4247 GCA_035627575.1 Caulobacteraceae bacterium
CGGGGGCGACCGACAGGAACACCACCGCGCGCCGCCGCACCGGATCGTCGCGTCCGTCTGCGGTCAGGGCGCCGGCGGCGCCGCCGGCGTCGATCTCGAAGCTTGGCGCCGGAACACCTTCGGCCCGCAGGGCTTCGGCCGCCCGCAGGGCGCGGCGCTGCGACAGGGTGAGGTTTGCCTGGGGTGCGCCGGTGGCGTCGGCGAGCCCGACCACCCGGGCACGGGTGATCCGGCAGGTCTTCAGGTTCCGCGTGGTCTCGCGGATCAGCTGCATCGCCGGCTGGGTCAGCCGGTCGGAGCCTTCGTTGAAGTAGATGATGAAGTCCGTGTCGGTGCAGGTGGCCGTGGGAACCACGAGGTCGGCGCGGTCGCGCGGCCACCCCAGGTTCGCACATCCGGCGGACGCCGCCGCACCGATCAGCGCCATCGTCGTCACGAGCTTCCGCATTGCCTCGTCCCCTGCCTTGGCTGTTACCTTCACAGCGCGCGGAACGCGGATTCGTTCAATTCGATCCCCGCATTCGCCCCACGGGGGAGAGCGCTGGAATCCGCGCCAGCTTTGCAGACCTATGCCGAGGCTTAACCGTGCGTTAATCTGCACCGGTGGTTTGGAGCGCCCGCGTGCGGGCCTCCGGGGGGTTCAAGGAGGGTGACCATGCGTTTTCCTAAGGCGGCGCACATGCCGGACGACGGCGGAGAGGCGCCGGTTTGGGCGCGCCGCACCAGCGGCGGTCGTGGCGGCGGCGGTAATCCGCTCGTCGGCCTGATCGTGACGCTCCTGACCCTGATAGGCGCGCTGACGATAGGTCTGGCCGTCTGGCAGAAGTCGTTCGCCGCGGGCGGGGCAAAGATCGACGGCTGGATCGCGCCGGCGGTCAACCAGGTGAAGGCCTGGACCGGCAAGGCCGGCGACAAGGTCGAGGCGGGGACCGAGAGCGCGGCCGAAGCCGCGGGCGACGCCGCCGCGGCGGCCGGGGATGCGGCCAGCGACGCCGGTGACGCCGCCGAGAAGGCTGGCGACAAGGCGGCCGCGCAAGCCTCGGCGCCCGCGAAGAAATAGCGCCTCGGCGATCTCGGGATCGCCGCAAGCTTGACAGGAACCGGCGAGGCGGGCGGACGTTCGGTCGTGATGACCGACACGGCCCCCGCGGCGCCAGCGCCTCCTGTCCTGACGCCTCACGTCCGCCTCGAACGGGTGGAGGTCGTCGTCAACCCGAAGTCGGGCGGCACCGGCGCCAAGGCGGCGTCCGAATGCGAGACCCTGTGCCGCGAGTTCGGCGGGGTCGAGTGGAACCTGGTCGAAGCCGACCCGGCCCGCCTGCAGGCCGCGGTGGAGAACGCCCTGGCCGCCCGGCCGGACCTGCTGGTAGTCCTGGCGGGGGACGGCACCGCCCGCACGGCTGCCTCGCTGGCGGGCTCCGACGGCCCGCTGATCGCCCCCCTGCCCGGCGGCACCATGAACATGCTGCCCAAGGCCCTTTATGGAACCACCGACTGGAAGCAGGCGCTTCACATCGCCCTGACCGAAGGCGTGTCCAGGCCCGTGGCCGGCGGCGAGATCGAGGGCCGCGCCTTCTATTGCGCCGCCATCCTGGGCGCGCCGGCCCTCTGGGCGCCCGCGCGCGAGGCGGTGCGATCGGGGGCCCCGAAGCTGGCATGGCTCTACGCCCGCCGCGCCGCCCGGCGGGCCTTCTCGGGTAGGATCCGTTTCCGCCTCGACGACGGCGAGACCCACAAGGGGGAGGCTCTGGCCCTGATCACGCCCATGATCTCGCGCGCCATGGAGACGCCGGACGGGCTCGAGGCCGCCGTGCTCAACCTGAACAACGCGCGCGAGGCTTTCCGCCTCGCCGCCACCGCCCTTTTCGCGGACTGGCGCAATGACGCGGCGGTGGAGACCCGCGTCGTCAAGAAGGCTCTAGCTTGGGCGCGCAACCCCATCCCGGCGATCCTCGATGGCGAGTCGATCCACCTGTCCAAGTCCGCGACGGTGAAGTTCCTGCCCTGCGCCTTCCGGGCGCTCGCGCCGCGGGTGGCGAACGCGGCGGTGTCGCTGGCGGACGCCGGGGCCGCTTGATGGGGCGGCTGTTCCACTTCTCCGACATCCACTTCGGCGTGGAGCACGTACCGGCCGTGGCCGCCGCCCTGGAGCACGCCCACGCCAACCCGCGGGACCTCGTGCTGATCACAGGCGACGTGACCCAGAAGGGCTATCGCCGCGAATTCGCCGCCGCGGCCGACTGGATCAGGGCCATGCCCGAACCGGTTTTCGTCACCACCGGCAACCACGACGTGCCCTACTGGGACCCCATCGCGCGCATCTTCTTCCCCTGGAAGCGGTTCGAGCGCTACGTCGGCCATCCGGCGGTTGATCACCAGTTCGAGGGGCCAGGCCTTTCGATTCGCGGCGTGAACACCGCCCGCGGCTGGCAGATGCGCGCCAACTGGTCCAAGGGCGTGATCGACCTGGAGCAGACGCGCCGGGCCGCCCTGGCCCTGGCCAACGCCCCCGAGGGCAACCTGAAGATCCTCGCCTGCCACCACCCGCTGATCGAGATGATCGGCGGTCCGATGACCGGCGAGGTGAAGCGCGGCGACGCGGCGGCCAAGATCTTCGCCGAGTGCGGCGTGGACCTGGTCATGACGGGCCACGTCCACGTGCCCTTCGCCCTGCCCATCACCATGGGCGACCACTGCTCCTACGCGGTGGGCACCGGCACGCTGTCGATGCGCGAGCGCGGCGCGCCGCCGGGGTTCAACTGCGTCGAGTGGACCGACACCGACGTTACCGTGACTGCGCTCGGCTGGACCGGCTCGAAGTTCGAGGCCCAGCGCACCTGGTCTCTGGAGCGCCGCGGCAAAACGAAAGCCGCGGCCCTGAGGGCCGCGGCTGCCGTCTAGTCCGAAAGGGCGTCGGCTACGCTATATCCCGCGCCCGCGTCCCCTGAACGCGCCCGCGATCAGCGAGACGATGAACAGGACGATGAAGACGAAGAACAGGATCTTGGCGATTTCCATGGAGGTGCCGGCGACGCCGCCGAACCCGAGGAACGCCGCGATCAACGCAACGACCAGAAAAATCAGAGCCCAACGAAGCATGTCGTCTCTCCTTGAAGACACGGCCGCTAGTCGGGCCGTCGGGAAAGCTAACGTGCTGGTGTGAAGCTCGTTCCGCCAATTGAGGCGTGAACTTGCCGACTACTTTCGGCGGCCCTGATCGGTCGGCGCGCCGCTCAGCGCCGCCGCCACGATGGTGGCCAGGGCGGGATTGCGCAGGAAGATGAAGCCGGCGGCGAGGCCCGCCACGGTGGCGATGATCGGTCGCTCCTTCGCCAGGCCGATGACCCGGTCGGTCAGGCTGGCGGGCTCTTCCGGCGCCTTGTGCGCGCCGCCCTTGCGGAAGGTGAGCCAGGCCACAAGCAGGGCGAAGACCGCCATGATCGCGGCCAGCACCAGGGCGGCCCCGGCGGGGTGCATGTAGGCTATGTCGGTGAGGGCGAAGTACAGCGCCTGGCCCAGCGCCACGACGCACAGCACGGCGGCCGTCGCGATCGCCGCGACGGCCGCCGCCTTGATGGCGATGGTCTTCCCGATCAACGGCGACCGCCCGCGAGCAGAAGGCCGATGACCACGCCGATCCCGACGGCAGTCAGGGTCGAGGCGAGGGGCTTCTCCTGCACGCGCTCGGTCACATAGCGCTGGGCGGTCTCGATGTGGTCGGACGCGTCGTCGTAGTAGGCGCGGGCCTTCTCACGCAGTTCCCCGGCGCGCTCGCGCACGGACTGCTCGGCGCGCAACGCGAAATCCCGGATGCGGCGCTCCTCTTCGCTGAGGCCGTTCGTGGTGGCGTCAGCGGTCTTGGACTGGGCGGCCATTGTTTTCTCCATGGATTGTGCGGAAGGCGAACCCCCAACGCGTCAACGCGCGGAGCCCCCCGCTGTTCCCGATATCGTGAAGCTTTCTAACACGTTCAAGTTCCGTTGTTCCACGAGGGAAACGACGCCGTCGCGGCCTGGGCCATTGCCAGCGGCGGCGCGCGGCCTATGAAGACGGTCCATGACCCTGATCCTGCATGGCTACTGGCGGTCCGGAACGTCGTACCGCACCCGCATCGCCCTGAACCTCAAGGGGCTGGAATACGAGACCGCGCCGATCGATCTGCGCGCCGGCGAGCAGCGGAGCGAGGCCTTCCGAAGCCTGAATCCCCAGGGACTCGTCCCGGCCGTGGAGTTCGAAGGCCGGGTGCT
>DASPLM010000177.1:0-3029 GCA_035627575.1 Caulobacteraceae bacterium
ACCAGCCGGCCCTGGCTGAACGGGTCCAGCGCCACCGGCCCCTCCTCCGTCTGAACGCGCAGCAGGAAGTGGCCCGGAAAATCGACGCCGTCGGCCTTCAGGCCGCACTTGCGCGAGGCGTGCAGGTAATAGACGCCCAGGGTGGCGGACAGCCCGCGGCGGCGCTCGGCCACGTCGATGACGTCGGTGTTGGCCGGGTCGTCGTAGGTCAGCAGGTCGCCGGTCAGGCGCAGTTCGCCGGACAGGGTCTCGGCCAGGGCCTCGTCCGGACTCTCGCGCTGCAGCCGCTCGGCCAGGCGTTCAGCCGCGGCGGCGGCCACGGCGCGAACCGGTTCGGGGTCGCGGAAGGGCAGGTCGTGGATGGCGCAGGCGATGGCCGCTTCCAGCAAGGGGAAGTCGGTGTCCGCGGCCTCTCCGGCGGCGGTCAGGACGGCTTCGGCCTCTTCACGCGTCATGCACAAGACCTGCTCTGGAACATCGGCTCAATAGCCAGGCTGATCCAGATCATTGAAGATATTCGGAAGATGCCGTGGAAATCGCCCCGGCGCCAGCGCGATCAGATCCAGACGCAGGTCCAGTTGTCGCAGGGACCTGCGGCGCGACGCTATTGTACGGGCCGCGCGCAACAGCCGGTCCCGCTGCGCCGGGCCGATCGATTCCAGAGCAAGCTCTACGGTGGCGCGTCGTTTTACCTCGATCACGGCGAGCGTTCTCCCCTTCCGCGCGAGGAGGTCGATCTCGCCCTGGGGCGTCCTGAGGCGGAAGCCCAGCACCTGCCAGCCTTTCAACATCAGCCACAGGGCGGCCACGGCCTCGGCCATACGGCCGTCACGCCGGCCCCGGGCGCCGCGCTCGCGCCTCGCCCTGGCCCGGTCGAGGCTCACGTGACGCCCTTCAGCTCCAGCGCCCGGCGGTACAGCGCCTTGCGCGGCAGGCCCAGCGACTTGGACACCTCCGAGGCTGCGTCCGCCGGACCCATGCGCGTCAACGCCTCGGCCAGGGCGCCGTCGGCGTCCGCCTCGCTGACGGCCTCCTCGACGCCTGGACCGACGAGCACGACGATCTCCCCCTTCGGGCCGTCGAGTCGGGGGTCAGCAGCCAGTTGGTCGAGCGGGCCGCGCACGCACTCCTCGTAGAGCTTGGTCAGTTCGCGGGCGACGGCGGCCTCGCGGGCGCCGAACACCGCCAGCATGTCCTCAAGGCTGGCGCGCAGGCGCGGCCCGGTCTCGAAGAAGATCAGGGTGGCGCGGACCGGCCGCAACTCTTCGAACATGCTCCGGCGCCCGGCCGACCTGTGCGGGGTGAACCCGGCGAACAGGAAGCGGTCCGACGGCAGCCCGGCCAGGGTCAGGGCGGCGAGTACGCTGGACGGGCCGGGGACAGGATGGACCTTGAAGCCGGCGGCCGCGGCCTCCGCGGCCAGCCTGTAACCGGGGTCCGACACCATCGGCGTTCCGGCATCGGAGACCTGGGCCACGACCTGGCCGGCGGCCAGCGCCGCCATGACCTTGGGGCGGACGTTCTCGCCGACGTTGTCGTCGTAACGGACCAGCTTCCTGTCGAGCCCGTAGGCCTGCAGCAGACGCCCGGTCACGCGGGTGTCCTCGGCCAGCACCACGTCGGCGGCGGCGAGCACGTCCAGCGCCCGCAGGGTGATGTCCCGCAGGTTTCCGATCGGCGTGGCGACGAGATAGAGCCCCGGCGTCACCGGTCGGGGGGGAGGGGCGAAGGCGGGCAGGGACAAGGGCGGCTTCCGGCTGGGTCGCGAATCGTAGCGGCGGCGGGGGCGCGGCGCCAGCCGCCTCGGCCTGCGCCGCACGCCCAACAGATAACGCGGGTGTGACCGGATCACGCATTGCCGAGCTTGGCGATTGGCCGCCTACTTCGAATCGTCCGGCTTCGGACGGGTCCAGCGCGGGACGGCGATGACCATGTTTGTCGAAATTCTGGCCGGCATGGGCGCCGCGGCGGTCCTGGGCTTCGCCGCCATGCTCTACCTGCTGTCGGAGCCCGGCGAGGAAGTGCAGATCGACTACTTCCTCGAGGATCCGGAGGAAGCCGCCTGAGCTTCAGGCCGAGACCAGCTCGGCGATGACGCGGTCGAGCACCATGCGGCCTCGGGCCGTAGCCCTGATGCGACCGGCCTCCATCTCGACCATGCCCATGTCGACGAGCGCCGTTGCGCGAGGCGCCTTCGGCCCCAGGCCGAGCGCCGCCACGTCAGCGAGCGGCACGCCCTCCAGGATGCGCAGGCCCAGCAACAGCCGCTCCTCGGCCGCCGCCAGGGCGTCCAGCGGATCGACCTCGTCCCAGCCGAGCCCCGTCGCCCCCACCCGTGCGATGTAGTCGTCGATTCCGCGGGCGCCGCGGGTGGCGGTGCGGGCGCCGTCGAGCACGATGCGTCCGTGCGCCCCGGGCCCGACGCCCACGTACTCGGCGCCGCGCCAGATCGCCAGGTTGTGCCGCGATCGTGCGGCCCCGCCGCACGCGTGATTCGACACCTCGTAGGCCTCGAATCCGGCCGCTCCGAGAACGTCCTGCGCCGCCTCGTAGAGGTCGGCGGCGAGGTCGCCCACGGCCGGGGTGAATACGCCGCGTCCGACGGCGCGGTCAAAGGCCGTGCCGGGCTCGATTGTGAGCTGGTAGGGCGAGACGTGCTCGGCCCCGAGCGATACGGCCTCGGCGAGTTCGGCGGACCAGTCGGCCACGGTCTGGCCCGGGAGAGCGTAGATCAGGTCGATGGACAGGCGTGGGAAGGCGGCGAGGGCCGCCTCCATCGCCCGCCGCGCCTCGGCCGCGCCGTGATTGCGGCCGAGAAAGCGCAGGGCCTCGTCGCTCAACGACTGGACCCCCAGCGACAGGCGCTGGACGCCCGCCTCGGCGAAACCCCGGAAGCGGGCGGCCTCGGCATCGGTCGGGTTGGCCTCCAGGGTGATCTCCGGGTCGCTCCCCCCCGGGAACAGGCGATGGGCGGCCTCCACCATGCGGGCCGCGGCGTGGGGGTCCATCAGCGAGGGCGTCCCGCCGCC
>DASPLM010000178.1:0-3760 GCA_035627575.1 Caulobacteraceae bacterium
CGTTCGAGGCGGCCTCGGCCGTGCCCGACCCCACGACCGCCGGCTCCGAGGAGGAGGCCGTGGTGCTCGGGCTGCTCCAGCGCAGCCTGAACGCCGACCCCGACCGCTGGACCCGGATCTCCAAGGGCGTGCGGGGGGTCTCGGAGGAGACCACCACCGGCGTGCACCGCCTCTACCAGATGGCTGAGCGCGGCGAGCTGCCGTTCCCCGCCATCAACGTCAACGACAGCGTCACCAAGTCCAAGTTCGACAACCTGTACGGCTGCCGCGAGAGCCTGGTGGACGCCATCCGCCGCGGGACCGACGTGATGCTGGCCGGCAAGGTGGCCGTGGTCATGGGCTACGGCGACGTGGGCAAGGGCTCGGCCGCCTCGCTGCGCCAGGGCGGCGCGCGCGTGATCGTCACCGAAGTCGACCCGATCTGTGCCCTGCAGGCGGCGATGGAAGGCTATGACGTCAAGACGATCGAGGATGTCGCCGGCCAGGCCGACATCTTCGTCACCGCGACCGGCAACAAGGACGTGCTGACGGTCGAGCACATGCGGCAGATGAAGAACAACGCCATCGTCTGCAACATCGGCCACTTCGACTCGGAAATTCAGATCGCCGGCCTGCGCAACTTCAAGTGGGACGAGATCAAGCCGCAGGTCCACCACGTGGAGTTCCCGGACGGCAAGAAGATCATCGTCCTTTCCGAAGGCCGCCTCGTGAACCTGGGCAACGCCACGGGCCATCCGTCCTTCGTCATGTCCGCGTCCTTCACCAACCAGACGCTGGCCCAGATCGAGCTGTGGACGAACAACGCCGCCTACGAGAACCGCGTCTACACCCTGCCCAAGAAGCTCGACGAGAAGGTCGCCCGCCTGCACCTCGACAAGCTGGGCGCCAAGCTCACGAAGATGAGCGCCGAACAGGCCGCCTACATCGGGGTGAACCCGGAAGGCCCGTTCAAGCCGGAGCACTACCGCTACTGACGGCCAAGGGCTCCCGGCGCATGCCGCCGGGAGCCCGGCTTGCGCGAATCACGGCCGATTCTGTCGTGTTTCACGTGGAACACCCTTGCGTTTCAGGGGGTTACAGCGAGAAATGACGCACAGGAACAAGGCCCCAAGGGGCCGCATGGCGGGCGCGAACAGGGCTTCGTCCGCCTTGTAGGACTCAGGCGCTGGCGGACGCGCGCCCGCGGGGCTAGATGCGGTCCATGCCGCTCGCCCTGATCCTTTCCAGCTACGTCGCCGGCAGCCGCGTCGGGGGCATGGCCCAGGCGCTGGCGCTTGAGCCGTTCGGGGTCGATCCGGTGCTGGCGCCGACGGTGCTGTTCGGGCGGCACCCGGGCTGGGGCCCTCCGGGGGGCGGGGCGGTCGAGGCGGCGACCTTCGAAGGGATGCTGCAGGGGATCGAGGCGAACGGACTGTACGGCCTGGCCGACCTCGTCGTCACCGGCTACTTCGCCAGCGCCGCGCAGGTGGAGATCGCGGCGCACGCCATCGACGCCGTGCGCGCCGCGCCCCGGGGCAATGCCGCGACGCCCGGGCCGCTGGTGGTGGTCGATCCCATCATGGGCGACGACCACGGCGGCCTCTACGTGAAACCGGAGGTCGCCGAAGCCATCGAGCGGCTGCTGGTTCCCCGCGCCGACTGGCTCACCCCGAACACCTGGGAGCTCGCCCGCCTGTCGGGTCGCCCGGCCGGCGAAGCCGCGGAGGCGCTCGCGGCCGCCCGGGCGATGAGCAGGCCCATGCTGGTCACCTCCGTATCGGCGCCCGACGGCCGGATCGGCCTGCTGCTGGCCGACGCGGCCGAGGCCGTGCTGTTCAGCCATGCCCGGATCGAGCATGCGCCCCACGGGACGGGCGACCTGGTCGCCGCCGTCTTCGCCGCAGGCCTGGTCGAAGGCGACGCGCCCGCCGCTGCCGAGCGCGCCGCCCGCGCCGCCGCCATGATGGTAGAGGCGGCGCACGCCTGGGGCGCGCCCGAACTGCCGATCGTGGCCCTGTCGGGTCGGCTGACCCGGCCTGACGCAGACGTCAGCCGCACGCGGGCGGACTGACGCCGGAGCGGCTCAGCACGCGCCGCCGGCGACGATGACCTGGGGCGGGTGGTCGAAATCGTAGCCCGCCAGCGCGCGCGGCGCCTCGGCGGCCCGCACCCGCACGAAGGCGCGGCAGTAGGTCTCGCCGTGGCGGCAGCGGGCGTGGTGGATGGTGGCGGCCCGCACCGGCTCGCGGGTCCCTAGGCACAGGTCCACCGACGCGCCGCGGACCAGGCGGCCGGACCGTACCCAGTCGCCCGGCGCCCGCGCCGGCACGACGATATCCTCGGCCGGGATGGCCTCGAGCGCGGCGACCGACGCCTCGCGCGCGTCGGCCGCTTTCCGGAACACCACGTATCCGAACAGGGCCGCCGCCGGCAGCAACAGCATCAGGATGATCGCCTTTTTAAGCATATGCCCCTCCCGCACAACTCACAGGCGAACTATCGGGCAGGACGAGGGAAAAGCAATCACCTTTGCTGATGCGCCCCCGAAGCGCCCGCGCAGGCGCGCCCCGCCACCGCCGCCACGGGCGGGCGGGCCGGATCATAGGCGGCGAGCACCGGCAGGGCCTGGCGCGGGTCGATGCGCGCCAGAACGCTGCAGGTGGACGACCCACGACGGCAGGAGACGGCGGCCACCTTCGCGGCGCGCAGGCGCAACGCGGACGACACGCACAGGTCGACCGTGTCGCCGGCCTTCACGGGCGCCGACCCCGATTTCGCAGCGGGCGTGTGAGCGATGATCGTCGGGCCAGCGGCGATCGCCGGCATGGGCGATGGCGCCGGCCGGTCCCTCGCCTGTCCGGCGCCTGCGCCGATCACTGCGAGGCTCGCCGCAGCCGCCAGTACGGCGCGCGGCGTGACCCGGCCCGAGGCCGGGCAAGCCGGCCGCTTCCCCTCGCCGCTGTGGTCGGCATCGTTCATGCGGAACGGCAAGGACATGGCTTCCTCCTGCAGCACACAACCTGCACGATATTAGCCTCGCGGGCTCAATGCGCTAGAGTCGCGCTCTTTGAGCCGCCACGAACACCCATGACCGAGATTCACGGAACCGCCTCCGGCCGTTTTTCGAAGGTGCGCGACGCCTTCGCCGCCAATTTCGCCGAGGGCGGAGAGCTGGGGGCGCGCTTCAGCGTCGTGCTGGACGGCGAGGTCGTCATCGACCTGATGGGCGGTCACGCCGACCGGGCGAAGACTCGTCCGTGGGCGGAGGACACGCTGGCGCCGGTGTTTTCCACCGGCAAGGCGGTGATGGCCCTGATGATGGCCCGCCTGGTCGATCAGGGGCGGCTGGACTACGACCAGCCCGTCTCGTCCCTGTGGCCGGAGTTCGGCCAGGCCGGCAAGGACCGCATCACCGTGGGCCAGCTGCTGTCGCACCAGGCCGGCCTCCCCGGCTTCTCGGAACCGCAGGATCCGACGGTCTGGTTCGATCCCGCCGACGTTCTGCGCGTGCTGGCGGCCCAGGCGCCCATGTGGGAGCCGGGCACGGCGTCCGGCTATCACCCGGTGACCATCGGCTATCTGGTGGGCGAGGTGTTCCGCCGCGCCGACGGCCGCAGCATGGGCGCGGCCCTGCGCGAGGACCTGGCCAACCCGTTCGGGCTCGACATCTGGATCGGCACGCCCGACAGCGAGCACGGCCGCATTCCCGAGGTGCAGAAGCCCCCGGCCGCGCCGGACCTGGGCGAGCTGGACGCGATAAAGCGCGCCGCCTTCCTCGACC
>DASPLM010000179.1:0-2751 GCA_035627575.1 Caulobacteraceae bacterium
GGCGGAGGGCGGCGGCCGGCGATCCGGCGATCTGAAGGGCGTGAGGCGGCGCGTTCACCCAGCGTCGCACATGGTTTCTCCCCTGAACCTCCTTGGTGGAACTTTCGCGCCCTCGGGTCGGAAGCCTGTCAAGGATGGCCCGAAGAGGATCAGGGACGGGCGTGTTCACTGCGTTCTTCCTCTCCTTCAGGAGAGGACGCGAGCCCTGCGCAGCAAGGGGAGCGGGTGAGGCGTCGGCCGTCTCACGACGCCCCGCCCGGTCGGCGTCACAGCGTGGCGCACCGGATATGCCTCCCCCGGGGTCCGCCGCGCGGACGCCGGGCCCTCCCAAGGGAGGGCGGGAAGGCGCGGGGGCGGCGCGCCCGCCTAGTAGAAGATGTTCTCGCTCTTCGGCGCCTCGGGCGGCGGCGGCGCTTCGCCCGCCTCGTAGGGAATCGGTTCGGCGGGCGTCTCGGGGACCTGTTCCGCCGGGACCTCTGCGACCGCTTCTTCCGCCGCGTCCTCGGCAGCCGGCGCCTCGACAGGCTCGGGCGGCGCGGTGTCGTTGTCGCTCGAGACGTAGCTGTCGCCACACGCCGCCAGCAGCAGCGCCGACGCCCCCAGCGCCATCAGTCCAGCCAGTTTGCCACGCATCGTCTCTCGGGTCCTCGTCCCGGCAAGCCATCCTGCTGCCGGTGGCTATAACGCACGAGGCGGCCGGACGTCTCACGGCCGCCGCGAAGTCGTGTCTGTTTGGCCGCAGGGCGTGGCGCAGGCGCCGCTATTCGCCCCGGCCGCCCAGGATCGACGCCGCCCGCGCGAGGTCGGTGATCCGGGCCCAGTCGCCGTCGCGCACCGCCTCGGGCGGAGCCAGCCAGCTGCCGCCGACGCAGAGGACGTTGGACAGGGACAGGTATGCTGCGGCGTTGGCGGTGGTGATCCCGCCGGTGGGGCAGAACTCCACGCCGCGGAAAGGACCGCCGAACGCCTTCACCGCCGCCGCGCCGCCGGAGGTCTCGGCCGGAAAGAACTTGAAGCGCGTCAGCCCCAGTTCCAGCCCGGTCATGATCTCCGAACCCGTCGCGACCCCGGGCAGCAGGGGCACGCCGGACTCTGCGGAAGCCCGGGCGACGCCCTCGGTCAGACCGGGGCTGACCACGAAGGTCGCTCCCGCCCCCGCCGCGGCGCGGAAGTCCGCCGCGTTCAGGACCGTCCCGGCCCCGACCAGCGCCCCCTCCACCTCGCCCGCGACGCGGCGGATGGCTTCCAGTGCGGCGGGAGTCCGAAGAGTGATCTCCAGCGTACGGACGCCACCGGCCATCAGGGCGCGAGCCAGCGGGACGGCGTCCTCCGCCCGCGCGATGACCAGAACCGGGATCACCGGCCCGGCCGTCATGACGGCTTCGATCGACTGCATCGTGGGCTACGCGCTCCGGCTCAGACCTTCGCCGGATCGTAACGGGGCACGAGCAGGTGCACCACCAGCAGGGCGATCAGATAGGCCGAGCCGGCGACGATGAAGATCGGCGTGTAGGTGCCGATCTGCTCCAGCACCCAGCCCGCGTACTTGGCCATGGCCATGCCGCCGATGGCGCCGAGCATGCCGCCGATGCCGACCACCGAGCCCACCGCGCCCCGCGGGAAGACGTCGCTGGGCAGGGTGTACAGGTTGGCCGAGAAGCCCTGGTGGGCGGCCGTGGCCAGGCCGATTATCAGCACGGCGATCCAGACGTTGTCGGCAAAGGCCGCAAAAGCGACCGGCACGGCGCAGAGCGCGCAGATCAGCATGGCGGTCTTGCGCGCGCGGTTGAGGCTGAAGCCCATCTTCATGAAGCGCGAGGACAGGAAGCCGCCGCCGACGCTGCCCACGTCCGACAGCAGGTAGATGGCGATCAGGGGCGGGCCGAAGGTCTTCAGGTCCAGGCCGTAGCGCTTGCCCAGGAAATCCGGCAGCCAGAACAGGAACATCCACCAGATCGGGTCGATCAGGAACTTGCCCAGCGCATAGGCCCAGGTCTCCTTGACCGTGAGCAGCTTGACCCACGGCACCTTCTCCACCGCGTCGGCCGGATCCTGCTCGATGTGGGCCAGCTCGGCCGCGTTGACCTTCTTGTGCTCGCGCGGGCGGCGGTAGACCAGCAGCCAGATGGGCAGCCAGATCAGGCCGGCGACGCCCGTGACGATGAAGGCCATCTCCCAGCCGTAGGCCAGGGTGATCGCGGGCACGACAAGCGGGGTGACGATGGCGCCGATGTTGGTGCCGGCGTTGAAGATGCCGGTGGCCAGCGCGCGCTCCTTCTTGGGGAACCACTCGGCCACGGCCTTGATGCCGCCGGGGAAGCCGCCGCCCTCGCCGATGCCCAGCGCCACGCGGGCGAAGATGAAGCCGGTCAGGCCGCGCGCGCCGGCGTGGGCGAGGTGGGCCACCTGCCAGATGGCGAAGGCCAGGCCGAAGCCCCAGCGGGCGCCGATCTTGTCGATGATCCGCCCGAAGGCGAGGTAGGCCACGGCGTAGGACGCCTGGAACCAGAACACCAGGTCGGCGTAGTCGGTCTCGCTCCAGCCGAACTCCGCCGACAGGGTCGGCTTCAGGACGCCGATGGTCTGGCGGTCGACGTAGTTGATGACCATGGCCATGAACAGCAGGCTCACGACCAGCCAGCGGTAGCGGCTGGCCCGTTCCGTGGGGAAGTCCCCTGCTCCCGGGGGCATCGCCCCGCGCGCCGCGTCGGTCATCTGTCTCGCCCTTCGAAGCGGAGCCCCCAGGCTCCG
>DASPLM010000180.1:0-6267 GCA_035627575.1 Caulobacteraceae bacterium
GGCGCCGGCATGGGCGGCGGCATGGGCGGCATGGGCGACATGGACTTCTAAGTCCGACGCTCAGCCCAGGCTGAAACGACAAGGAGGGCGGGTCCGCAGGGGCCCGCCCTTTTTCGTGGGAGGCTGTGAGGGTAACGCATCCCGGCGCGCGCGGCGGGAACGAGCCATTCATCTCTCGGTGGATTGCAGCTCCGGCGGTGAAGCGTGTCAAGGATGCGCCCGCTTGGGCGCACCGCCTCCGGCGGCTGCGTCCTTGACACGCTTCACCGCCGGAGCACGCTTGCCGACAAGAGAAGAATGGCTGGGACCGGCCGCTGCGCTGACCCGATTTCGCTCCGTGACCTTCGCCTTGGAGTCCGCCAACCCCCTTGCCTCACGCCCCCTCCCGCGCCAGCATCGGCGTCTCAGGCAAGGAGGACGCGATGCTCGAGATCCTGCAGTTCGTCTTTTCCAGCATCTGGCATTTCCTCGGCACGGTGGTGCTGCTGGGGGTGATCTTCGACGGCCTCACGTCGGTGGTGCAGGCCCTGCGGGGCGAGCCGGCGCGGACCGTCGGCGGCAAGCTGCGCGGGACGATCACCGACCGCGGCGGCACCACGGCTTGAGGCTTCACCCAGGCGGCGCGAACGGCGGCGGCGTCATGGTCGCGACGCACGCCGTGTCCAGACCCTTGGCCGATCCCGCCGCGTAGAAGGCCAGGATCACGCGGTCGATGCAGTCCACGTTGGCCAGGCCGTCGAACAGGTGGCCGCCATGCTCCACCACCACCTGGCGCGCGTTGGGCAGGTCGCGGGCGATCTCGGCCGCCCACTTGGCCGGCGTGGCCGGGTCGCGGCCGCCGGAGACCAGCAGCACCGGCGTCTCGGCGCGGACGGGCGCGTAGAATCCGGGATCGACCGGCGCCGCAGGCCAGTCGCGGCAGGCCTCGGTCTGGCGGCGCAGGCGATAGTCGCCGAAGCGGGTCTGGCGCGAGGCGGCGACGGCGGCGGCCGGGTCATGGCCGGCCAGGCTCTCGGCGCAGGTCACGCTCAGGTACATGCCCTCGGCGGCCAGGCCGGTCATCGGGCCCGCGCCGGTGGCGTCGCGGAAGGGGGCGAGGTCGCCCCGGGCGGCGGCGTGCACGATGGCGGGCAGGCGGCGCTGGCCCATGGGCGTGTACATGAGGCTCCGCAGCTTCTCGGCGAAGACTTCGCGCGACGGCTCGCCCTGGGCCGGCAGGGCGGCCAGGGCCCTGTCGAGGTCGGTCTCGAGCGCGGGATAGGCGGCGGCGCAGGCCGGATCGGCGGCGCAGTCGGCCAACAGCTGCCGGAGAGTCGCCTCGGCGTTGACGGCGTGGCTGGAGGGCGGGCGGGCCGTAGCCGGTGCGGCGCCCCACAGCACGGCCGCGCGCACCCGCTGCGGATGGGCGGCGATGTAGCGGAGCGCCACGGTGGTCCCGTAGGACAGGCCGAACAGGTCGATCCTGTCGTGGCCCAGCGCGCGGCGCACGTCCTCCAGGTCGGCCACGGCGTCGGCGGTGCCGTAGCGGGTAAGGTCGGCCGTCGCCTCCAGGGCGGCGCGGCAGCGGCGCACGGCGTCGGCGGGGTAGGCCTCCTTGAGGGACGCGGTCTCCAGCTCGGGGCACCGCAGCGGATGCGAGGCGCCGGTCCCGCGCTGGTCCACCATGACGATCTCGCGGTCGCGATAGGCGGCGCCGTCGCCGAGGTAGAAGAAGGCGTTCTTGCTCACCGGCAGGCCGGGGCCGCCGTCTATGTCGTACATCGGGGCCAGGCCCAGCTCGGGCCTGAGCGACGGCAGCACGACGACGTTCAGCCGGATGCGTCTCCCCTCCGGCCGCGCCCGATCCTCCAGGACCTCGACCGTGCCGCAACGGGCCTTGTCCGCGATCGGCGCGGGGCAGGGGGCGGGGGTGAAGGCGGGCGTGGACGCCAGCATGGCGTATCCGGCGAGCGCGGCGATGATCGACATGGGAGCCCCTCAGCTGCCCTGCCAGTGCGCCCCGGCGGGGGCGGGGAAGTCAAGAGCGGGGCGGCCGCCGCGCTACCCCTGCGCTTGCGGCGAAAGCCTCGTCAGGGCGGCGAGCAGGCCGACGCCGAGCCACGTCCCCAGGATCGGGCTCATGCCCATGCCGACCAGGGGAACGGGGAAGGCGCCGAGGAACGGCGCCGCGGCCCAGACACACAGGCACAGGCCGAGCGCCCGGCCGGGGAGCCGACCGGCCGGCGCCCCATGAACCGCGAGGGCCGGCGAGAGGCTGGCGGCCAGCAGCAGGAGCAGCGCCGCTCCGCCTGCGAGCGGCGACAGGCTCCAGGCCAGCTGGAACACGCCCTCCACCTCCGGCACGGGCTGCAGCGGGTCCGGGCGGAGCCAGGCCAGGGCGGCGAGGCCGATGGCGGCCAGGGCTGTCGTCCCCCGAACCCAGGGCCGTCCGGGCGCCGTCGCCGCGATCAGGACCGTCGCGGCCGCCAGGGCCGTCGCCTGCGAGGCGTCCGGCTGCGCCGCCAGCAGGGCCAGGGGCACGAGTAGGCCGACCCAGGCCAGCTCGCCTCGCGCCGCCAGGGCGCCGCCGGCGACCACGGCCGCAGGCAGCAGGAGCATCGCCGCGTTCACCTGCAGCGGGCCGAGCGCCAGCCAGCGGTGCACGCCCTCCTGCCCGCCGCCGAGGAAGGTGAGCGCGAGGCCGATCGGGGCGACCCACAGGAACGCCGGCGTCCAGGCGGGCCGCCACGTCGCGGCGAGGCCGCCCGCCGCCGCCGCGCCCAGCGCCCAGGCGGCCAGGTTCCGCAGCCACAGGCCCTGCGGTACGCCGCTGGCATGGCAGACCAAGGCGCCCAGGCCTACGGCGGCCAGGGAAAGCCCGCCAAACAGCAGGAGCAGGGCGGCGTCAGTCTTTGGTCGCGCCATCGTCGTCTCCCGACGCACTGGAGGTCTCCCGCCGTCGGGGACTCTGCCGTTCGTCTTCCGGTGGATTGCCGCTCCGGCGACGAGGCGTGTCAAGGACGCGGCCGCTCCCGGTGCGCCCGGCGGACGCATCCGCGACACGCCTCATCGCGAGACCACGCTGGTCGCGGGAGAAGAATGGGCTGGAG
Source organism: Caulobacteraceae bacterium (assembly GCA_035627575.1). Classification (GTDB taxonomy): domain Bacteria; phylum Pseudomonadota; class Alphaproteobacteria; order Caulobacterales; family Caulobacteraceae; genus JAEZEZ01. The sequence continues at coordinate 3,090 of DASPLM010000180.1, forward strand.
CGTCGCGGGCGCGACCCCCCACCCGTTCCGGGATCCGTCTCCGAGGGAGACGGATCCCGGGTCGTCCGACCCTACCTCAGCGGCTTCTTCGTTCGCACCGCATCGATCATCCGACGCACCGCGTCCGCCACCACCTGCGGCTCGTCCAGCGGGATGGTGTGGCCGCTGTTCTCGGCGGTGACGAGCACGCTGTCGGTCGAGAGGGCCGCCAGCGCCTCCTGGCCGGCGCGGTGGTTCAGGTCGGCTTCGCTGGGCGGCTGTGAGGCCTTGCCGCGACGGATGACGATGAGGGGCAGGTCGCCCAGGGTTCCGAACCCGCCCGGCTGCTTCATGGCCGGGGGCAGGCGGCCCAGGGCCTCGAACTCGGTCTTCACCCCGCGCAGGATCTCGGGCGTGAACGCCATCGACACCTCGGGCGAGGTGCCCGGGGGCAGGCCTACGACGGGGACGCCCGGCCGGGAGCTGGCCAGGGCCGCGTCGATCTGCGGCACGGTGGCGGCGGTGGCGGCCTCCAGCTCCCCGAAGTTCCGGTCGCTGGTGGCGTCCACCAGCACGAGACCGGCGACCTCGCCCGGGTAGGCGCGCACGTAGGAGCGGGCCAGCAGCCCGCCCAGGGAATGGGCGACCAGGATGTAGGGGCCCTTCACCTCGGCGGCCTCCAGGAGGCGATGCAGGTCCGCGACCATCCCGGCCTGGGTCCAGCCGGCCGGCGCCGGATCGCTCCAGCCCAGCCCGGCCCGGTCATAGGTGCAGACCCGGGCGAAGGGGGCGATGGCGTCCTGGGCCCGGCCGTAGGTGGTATTGGCCGTGTACTGGGACAGGCCCGCCTCGAAGATCACGGCCGGGCCGTCGCCGCTTCCCTTGCAGTGGATGTGCAGCCGGCGGCCGCCCCCGACGTCCACCAGGCGACCGGGAGGGGCGGGACGGACATAACCGCCGTCCGCCGCGGCGGGCGCGGTGGTCTGGGCGCGGACCTCGGTCATCAGGACCAGGGTCGGAAGGGCGGGCGCGAGCGAGATGGCGGCGACGCTCAGGATCTGGTGCAGCACGGGGCGATCTCCAACTGGGACAGGAGTGAAGCGGTCGTAGGAATGTCGGGGTGGTCGGCCGGCTCGGGCGCTACCCGCTCGGCTCCCACTGGAACACCTCGTCCAGGGGCTTGCCGAACACCTCGGCGATGCGGAAGGCGGCTTCCAGGGAGGGCGAGTACTTGCCGGCCTCGATGGCCGCGACGGTCTGGCGGGTGACGCCGATGCGCTCGCCCAGTTCCGCCTGGCTCATCTCGCCGTGGAGGAAGCGCAGGGTGCGGATCTGGTTGACGATCCGCCCGCCGCTGCCCGCCTTGCCGCTCATGCCGCGGTCCGCCGGTAACCGATCACGGTCACGAGGGTGCTCAGGATCTCGGCGGCGACGATGGCGCCGATGGCGGCGTTGACGATGTCCCATCCGGTATGGGTGAACGGCATGAAGCCGCCCACCGCGATCATGCCGGCCATCAGCAGGTAGTAGCCGGCCTTGGTCGCCCGGCCCTCGATGGCCACGTCGCGCTCATCCGGACGGGCCTTGGCGTCGGCCGGCGCATGCAGGCGCAGGCCCAGGCGAATGAGGCCGGTGAGCACGGCATAGCTGGTCCCGACGACAGCGTAGGTCGCCATGGCGCGCAGGTTCGGCAGGCCGGGCTCGGGCGGGTTGATCCCGATCCAGACGAAGTACGGACCGAAGGTCAGGGCCATCGCCAGCAACGTCAGCCACGCCAGTTTCTCCCGATACGCCACTGCGCCCTCCCGCGTCGACAATGTTCGACACTATGTAAAAGAAACATAACATCAAGTCAACTCGATTTAACGAGGGCGCAACGCGAACCCACGCGCCAACCCCCGTGCGGTTTGCTATGCATCCCGATACTGGGGAGCGTGACGATGGGGCTTTGGCGGACGATCGGAGTGGTGGGCGGGGTGCTCGCGGCGGGCGCCGCGGCGGCCCAGCAGGCGTCGATGGACTGGACTTTCATCGGCCCTGATCCGGCGAAGGGACGCGCGCTCTGTATGGCCGCGCGACCGAGCTTCCCCCACACCCTGGCCATCGGCGCGATGGCCCAGGGCGCCGGAGTGACCTTCGGCCTCCCCGACGGCGCCGTGGCGGAGGGACAGGTCCAGGGGACGGTGCAGGTCGGCGAGGGCGCCGAAACGCCAGTCACCTTCTCGGTCAACAAGGGCGGGGCGAACCTGTTCAATCCGTCGATGGAGTTCTGGGCGCAGATGGACGCGGCCCGGACCGTGCGCACGCGGATCAACGGGATTGTGCGCGAGTACGACATGACGGGCTACCGCCAGGCCATGCACGGGGTGATGGAGTGCGCCCAGGGCCTGCGCCAGGCGACGGGGCCGGTCGCACCGGCGGCTCCGGCCGGCGGCGACCTGAACCTGGTCTGCACCGGAACCGCCAACTACACCGTGGACGAGCGGACGAACGTCTACGCCTACTCTGGAGGTCAGAGCGCCAGCGGATGGGCGACGACGACCCGCGGCGCCAGCAGCCGCGAGCAGTTCACCTTCCGCGTCTCGGGCGACGACATCCGGGTGCGCCCGCCGCGGGTGATGATCCCCCTGATGCGCGGCAAGGGCGCGGGCGACGGATGGTGGCAGTTGGCCGATGTGGAGGTGACCGACGCACGGCTGAGCGGCAAGTGGTCGTTCAACCTGCTGAACAATCCCCGCGCGGTGATCGACCGGCGCAGTGGCGAGGCCACGGTCAGCGGCTTCGGCTTCTCCTTCCGCGGCGAGTGCGAAGCCGTGCGCCACGATCCGAACGCGCGGAAGTTCTGAAGCGCGGCCGGCATTGACCGACGCCGCCGATCAGGGCGCCATGGGAGCCATGAACCGGGCGAGACATGGAGGGGAGGCGGAGCTGACGCGCGGCGAGGGGCGCGCGCGCGGCCCACGGGTCCGGCCGGGCGAATTCCCTGTTCCTGACGCGCGAATTCCCTGTTCCGAATTCCCTGTTACGGGCGGAAAGCTCCGCAAAATCAGAGAGCCCGCCCTGCTCCCCTGTTTCTACCGTCCTGAAACAGGGAACGTCCTCCGGAACAGGGGGCCGAGGGCGCTATTTTGGCGGCTTGGACCAGCCTTCGCCCGTGAGATAGCTGCTGGTGAACCAGTTCTCGCCATCGGGGTGGCCG
>DASPLM010000181.1:0-5213 GCA_035627575.1 Caulobacteraceae bacterium
CCCGGCCTGGAACAGCAGCAACGCGAACTCGTCGCCGCCGAGGCGGGCGGCCACGTCGCTCTCGCGGATGTTGGCCGTCAGCAGGGCCGCGACGCGGATCAGGGCCTCGTCCCCGGCCTGGTGGCCCAAGCTGTCGTTGACGCCCTTGAAGCCGTCGAGGTCGAGGTACAGCAGGCAGGCCGGCGATCCATAGCGGCGGCAGAAGGCTATGGCGCGCACCAGTTCGCGCTCGAAGGCGCGGCGGTTCAGCAGGGGGGTGAGCACGTCCCGGTCAGCCAGGGCGGCGAGGCGCTCGACCTCGGCCTTCAGGGCCTCGACCTCGGCGCGCAGGGCCTCCACCTCGGGCGTGGCGGGATCGGCGTCGCTGCGGCGGCGGGCTGGCGGGGCGGTCATCGAAACTCCGTAGCGCGACTCAAAGAGCAGCGCAGCGCGACGAATGCTAGCGCCATCGGTTGCGGGCGCAACGCGCCTGCCTATACTCGCGCGCTTTCCGGGCCGGGGAAGCCTAAGCGCCATGACGAAGCCGCAGGTCGCCGTGATCATGGGCAGTCGCTCCGACTGGCCCACCATGCAGGGGGCCGTGCAGGTGCTCGAAACCCTGGGCGTGCCGTGCGACGCCAAGGTGATCTCGGCCCACCGCACCCCGGACCGCCTGTACGATTTCGCCAAGGGCGCCCGGGCCGCGGGCTACAGGGTGGTGATCGCCGGAGCCGGCGGCGCGGCCCACCTGCCGGGCATGTGCGCCTCGATGACCGACCTGCCGGTGCTGGGCGTGCCGGTGCGGTCCAAGAGCCTGGACGGGCTCGATTCGCTGCTGTCGATCGTGCAGATGCCCTTCGGCGTGCCGGTAGGGACGCTCGCCATGGGCGACGCGGGCGCCAAGAACGCGGGCCTGCTGGCGGCGCAGATCCTCGCGCTGAACGACGCCGACCTCGCCGGCCGCGTCGCCGACTGGCGCGCCGGCCAGACGGCCTCGGTGCCCGAGACGGTCGAGGACTGATGGCCCGCTTCCCCCTGCCGCCCGGCTCGACCATCGGCATCCTCGGCGGCGGGCAGCTGGGCCGGATGCTGGCGCTGGCGGCGTCGCGGCTGGGCTTCGACACGGTCGTGCTGACGCCGCGGATCAACGCGCCGGACGCGCGGGTGGCGGCCCGCAGCATCGTGGCCGACTACACCGACGAGACCGCCCTGGCCGAGCTGGTCCGGTTGAGCGACGTGGTCACCTTCGAGTTCGAGAACGTGCCCGCGCGGGCGCTGGAGATCCTCGGCCGCCTGGGAGCCGAGGCGGCGCCGGGGCCCAAGGCCCTGGCCCTGCTGCAGGACCGGGTCGTCGAGAAGAGCTTCCTCAACGACCACGACGTGGCCACGGTCGCCTTCGCCGAGATCGAGCGGGCGAGCGACATCGGCCCTGCGCTGAGCCGCATCGGCGCGCCCGCCCTGCTGAAGACGCGGCGCGAAGGGTACGACGGCAAGGGCCAGGCCTGGGTCCGCGCGGCCGTGGACGCCGCCGACGCCTTCGCCGCCATCGGCTCCAAGCCGGCGATCCTGGAGGCCAGGGCCGAATTCGTCCGCGAGTTGTCGGTGATCGCCGCACGCGGCCGGGACGGCCAGGTCGCCTGCTATCCCGTCGGTGAGAACCGACACGCCGAGGGCATCCTGCGCACCACCCTGGCGCCCGCGCCGGGCGCGACGGACATGCAGCCAAGGTCGGAGGCCATCGCGTGCAAGATCCTCGAGGGCCTCGACTATGTCGGCGTTCTGGGGGTCGAGCTGTTCGAACTCGCGGATGGGACCCTGCTCGTCAACGAGGTGGCGCCGCGGGTCCACAACTCCGGCCACTGGACCCAGGACGGAACGGCCTGCGACCAGTTCGAACAGCACATCCGCGCCGTCGCGGGCTGGCCGCTTGGCGATCCGTCGGCCCTGTTCGAGGTCGAGATGGAGAACCTGCTCGGCGACGACGTGCTGCGCTGGCGCGATCTGGCGGCCGAGCCCGGCGCGCGGGTGCACCTCTACGGCAAGGGCGAGCCGCGCCCGGGACGAAAGATGGGGCACGTGAACCGGGTGAAGCGCTAGCCGCCTTCCTCTCACCCGTGAGCGGCAGCGAACGGGGGAGGAGAGAAGCTGACCGCCACCTTGCCCGCCGCCCCGCTTCGTGGTCCTACCCTGCGAGCAACACGGGAGCCCGCCATGGCCGGCCTGAAGGACAAGCGCGGCTTCATCGACAAGGACCGGCTCGACCTGAGCGAGCGGCAGGCGGTGGAGTACTGGATGAAGCGCTGGGGGGTGACCCGCGACCAGCTGACCGCTGCCCACCGCAAGGCCGGGCGGATGGTCAAGGACATCGCCGCCGAACTGGGCAAGAAGCGCTGACGTGACCCCCTTTTCCGAACTGCTGGCCGGCATGGCGCCCGCCGCCGACGGCTTCGAGGCCTTCGTACCGGACGACTGGCGCCAGGGCCGCACCACCTACGGCGGCCTGTCCGCCGCCCTGTGCCTTGAGGCGACCGCGCGCGGCCTGGCCGACCTGCCGCCCCTGCGCTCGGCCCAGTTCGCCTTCGTCGGCCCGGCCGCGGGCCGGCTCCACGCCAGGCCCGAGGCGCTGCGCCGGGGCAAGTCCTCGGTGTTCGTGGGCGTGGACCTGATCGGCGACGAGGGTGTCGCCACGCGGGCGCTGCTGAACTATGGCGCAGCGCGGCCGTCGGCCTACGCTTTCACGGACCTGCCGGCGCCCCGGGTCCCGCCGGTCGAGGACTGCCAGCCGTTCTTCAAGGACGGCCTGGCGCCGGGTTTCGCCCATCACTTCGAGGTGCGCAAGGCGGGCGGCGCGCGCATCGGTTCCGGCGCCACGCGGCCCGAGTTCCTGCTGTGGATGCGACATCGGGACGAGGCGGCGGACGGCTCCATCACGACCCTGGTGGCGCTCGCCGACACCCCGCCGCCGCCGGCCTGCGCCCTGTTCACCGGCTGGTCGCCGATCAGCACCATGACCTGGTCGCTGGACATCCTGACGGACGATCCGGATCCCGGCCCGTGGCGGCTGCTGCGCAGCACGGCCCAGACCGTGGCCGACGGCTATTCCAGCCAGGACATGACCCTGTGGGCCGCCGACGGCCGGCCCCTGATCGCGGCGCGACAGACGGTGGCGATCTTCGGCTGAGGGCGCACGGAAGCGGACGGTCCGGACACCGCCCGCTTCCGCCCCTCCGGCCCGACGCGCCCCCTCAGGCCATCAGGGCCGCCCCCACGAGAGCCAGGATCAGACCCGCCACGGTGGCGATGATGGGGAAGACCATCGACGGCGCCTTGCTCTCCAGCACGCACTCGGACGGGTTCTGCGGATTGTAGCGTACCTGCACGGCCGAACCGGCCGGGTAGCGCGCGACGATGGCCTGGGCCTGCTTCTCGGCCAGGAAGCGCTCGGGCGCGCCGAAGGCGACGCGGCTGCCGGTCAGGGTCCTGCCCCCGACGGCGTAGCTGTAGGTCGGCTTGGCGTACCAGACGTCCTCGCTCTCCCCCTCGGCGTCGGTCTCGACCTTGTGCACCAGATCGCAGGCGACGACCGCGCCCGCCGCGGTCGGCCAGGCGGCCGAACTCTTGGCCTTGGCGCGCGATCGCAGGTGGAAGATCCAGGCGATCGCCACGACGGCGACCGCGACGGCGATGACGATGGATCCCATGGCGATGTTCTCCTCCCCCGGAAACCCCGCGATCTTCGCCGCCGCCGCGGCCTGCGGGAGGGTGTGCGCGACCGACGCCGCCGCCCCCGCGCCGAAGACGGCCAGGCTGCGACGAAGGCGGCCGAGATCGCGACGAAGACTCCCTTGGACCGCCCGCGCAACCGCGTAAGCTACGGCGGGAGTGGGGGTAAGCCGTGTCGCGTAAACAGCTTTTCCAGCGCGACGCCCTGGCGTTGCGCCTGACCCTGGTGGTCTGGGCGTTCGGCTATGCGCTGGTGGCGCTGACCATGGCGGCGCGGGGCGAGGCTCCCCTGCCCCTGACCCTGCTGTCCCAGGTCCCGCTGTTCGTGGTTGGCGTGGCCATGACCATGCTGGTGCGCCGCGCCCACCGCTGGAGCGAGCGCGACCCCGGCCCGCTGCGCTGGTCGCTGCTGGCGGCCGCGATGACGGCCGGCGCGATCTGCCAGACGGGGGTGGACCTGTCCTACCACTGGCTGCTGGGCCAGACCGTGGCGCCGGCGTGGAAGCCGTGGACCTCCGGCTTCAGTTCCGAGCGGATCTTCATCGTCAGCCTGATCTACGTCTGGACGCTGGGGCTGAACGTCACCCTGTTCTGGGCCGGCAACGTCAACGAACACGCCCGCCGCCAGGCCGAGCGCGCGGCGGCGGCGGAAGCGGCCACCCACCGGGCCGAGGCCGCGGCGCTGCGGCTGCAGCTGAACCCGCACTTCCTCTTCAACTCTCTCAACGCGATCGCGAGTCTGACGGTGACCAGGCGCAACGAGGAGGCGACGCTGATGATCGGCGAACTGGCCGACTTCCTGCGCAGCTCCCTGGCGTCCGACCCGGGCGAACTCGCGCCCCTGTGCGACGAAGTCGCCACCGTCGCCGCCTACCTGCGTATCGAACGCGTGCGCTTTCCCGACCGCCTCGATCTGGCGGTCGACATCGCCGACGGCGCGTCGAACCTGCTGGTCCCGAACTTCCTGCTTCAGCCCCTCGTGGAGAACGCGGTGAAGCACGGCGTGGCGCCGACGCGGCGGCGGGTGAGCATCGAGGTCACGGCGCGGCGGGAGGACGACGGCCTCCTGGCGGTGACCGTCAGCAACCGCATGGCCGACGGCCGGCCGATCAACGAGCGGCGCACGGGTGAGCCGGCGCCGGTGGGCGCGGGCATCGGGCTCAGGAACGTGCGCCAGCGCCTGGGCGTCCTGTACGGCGCCCGCGCCTCGCTCACCACCACCAGCCTGCCTGATGGCTACGCCGCCACCGTGCGCCTGCCCGCCCTTGCCGGAGAAGCGGCGTGACCCTGCGCGCGGTCATCGCCGACGACGAGCCGCTGGCGCTGGACCTGATCGAGGCGCTGATGGCCGAGGTGGCGGGGGTCGAGATCGTCGCCCGCGCCGGCTCCGGCGAGGAAGCCGTCAAGGCGGTCGCGGTCCACGCACCGGACCTGCTGCTGCTGGACGTGGAGATGCCCGGCTGCGGCGGCCTGCAGGCGGCTTTCGAGCTCGGCGGCGCCAACCGGCCCGA
>DASPLM010000182.1:0-4756 GCA_035627575.1 Caulobacteraceae bacterium
GACCTTCCTGCAGCAGAACGGCATCGGCGACTTCCCGGCCGAGAAGGCCTCGCTGACGACGCTCTACGGCACGACCCTGACCGAGCGATTCGCCGTCGAGGCCCGCTTGCGGGAGGCCCAGGGCCGCCTGGCGGGCCTGCAGCCCGGCATCGCCTCAACCCCCGCCGAGGTCAGCCTGCAGCGCGATATCGACCTGTCGGGGCCCGGCAAGCTGACGGCCCTGCGCATCGAGCGGCAGGACCTTTTGTCGCGCTATCGCCCAGACAGCCAGCCCGTGCGCGATGTCGACGCCAAGATCGCCGAACTGGAGCGCCTGATCGCCTCCGGCGGCGCCAGCGGCGAGAAGGACCGTCGCCTGGGCGCCAACCCGGTCTGGCAGGACGTGGAGAAGAGCCGGATCCAGCTGGAGGCCGAGGTGGCCTCCCTGATCGCCCGCCGCGCCGAGCTGACCCGCCAGGTCGCCGCCATCAACGCCCGGCAGCTGCAGCTGACCCGGCTGGAGAGCGAGTACCAGAACCTCGCCGTCGAGCGCGAAGTGCTGCAGACCCAGGTGCGCAACTTCGCCACCCGCGAGAGCGAGACCCGCGCCGAGCGCGCCATCGCCGCCGCCTCCGACGACAACATCAAGGTGATCGAGCGCGCCACCGTGCCGGCCCGGGGCGAGAGCCTGCGCCGCCTGGCCTTCGCCGCCGCCCTGCTCTTCGCCGCCTTCACCGCCCTGTGCGTGGGCCTGCTGCGGGTGTTCACCCGCAAGGGCTTCGCCACCACCGGATCGGCAGAGCGCACGCTCGAACTGCCGGTGCTGGCCCGGGCCCCCCTGAAGGCGCGCTGAGCGCCTTGTGTTAGAAGCCTCAGTTCAGGCGCGCGTTCTCGATTCGGGTAATGGTCGATCTCACCGGCGAAATGGCTGAACTCTGGGCGGCCCTGGGGCCCGTCCCGCTTCAGCGCGGCCGCGCCATCCAGTTTGTGGCCGCACGGACGGGCGAGGGGACCTCGACCATTGCGCGGGAGTTCGCCCGCCTCGCCGCCGTCCGGGCCCGCAAGCCGGCCTGGCTGATCGACGCCGACCTCTACGACCAGAGCCAGCTGAAGGTGGTGGGCTTCCAGCCCGACCGGTTCGGCGGCCTTCAGGGCGAGGCGTCCGCATCGCCGGACGGCTCCATGTTCTTCGACATCCATCCGCCGGTGAGGAACCGGGCCGGACAGGTCCTGGGGGCGGCGCGGCTGGTTCAGGCCCGGGCCGCGCTCGGCGGACGCCTGTGGGTCACGCGGCTGAGGACCGAGGCGCTTAACGCGAGCCACCGGGTGCGCCTCGCCGACTCCGGCGGCTACTGGGAGGCGATGCGCAGGCACGCCGACTACGTGATCGTCGACAGCCCCGCCGCCGACCGCTCGGACGTCGCCGCCACCCTGGCCCCGCACCTGGACGCCACGGTTCTGGTCGTCGCCGCCGACGAGGCCCAGCCGGGGGAACTGGCCGACCTGCGCGACGCGATCGAAGCCCGCGGGGGTTACGTCGCCGGCATGGTGCTCAACCGGGCGCCGGACGAGGCGGGAGCGAAGCGGAGCCGCTCTTCCTGACCCTCTCCGGGCGGGAGGGTGACGGGTTGCAGGGCTTTTCGGGCTAGCAGGACATCAGGGGGCGGGGCGCGGTCGCGCGACATCGTCGTAACCGCTCAACCTCCCGTCCGGCTACGCCGCCCGGACCCCTCGGCTTCCCTCCGGGAGAGGCGTTTCGCCCAGAGTCAGCGCATCCCGCACGGTCGCAACGTCGAACCCGTCGGACCGGGCCCGCTTCACCAGCCGCTCCAGCGCCCCGGGCGTGCAGCCCCACGGGGAGGGCTCGGGGCGCACGTCGTGGGTGAACAGGATGACCCAGGCGTTCGCCGCCCTGGCCCGGTCGAGCCAGGCGTTGGCCTTGGCCTCGCCGTCCTCGCCCTCGATCCCGACGCCCGGCAGCCAGGCGAGGTCGCAGGCGTCCCGGACCATGCCGGCGCGTACCGTGCGCAGGGCGCGGTACTTGTCGCCCAGCACCCGCTTGGCCGTGGGCGAGACCTCGCCGTAGGGATAGGCGAAGGTGTCGACGCTGAACCCGCGCTGGCGCAAGGCCGCGACGTTGGCCGCCGCGTCGGCCTCGATGGCGCCCGCCGGGGCGCGGCCGCAGTCCAGGTGGCTGAAGGTGTGGCAGCCGATCTCGTGGCCGGCGGCGGCGGCCCGCTCGACCTCGTCCATGCCGGCGTAGACGCCCATCGGGCTGTCGCGGCCGCTCAGGCCGGCGGAGATGTAGAAGGTCCCGCGCGCGCCGGCCGCTTCGAGGATGGCCGCGCCGTCGCGCAGCGCCGTCACCGGCGCGTCGTCGAAGGCGAAGGAAACCACCGGCCGGTCGAAGGACAGCCGCGCCGGCCGCCGCGCCACGAAGCGCGACACCTTGCGGCGCACCTTGTCCAGTATGGTCTCACCGGGGGAATAGACCCAGTCGGCGCCTTGGTCTTCCGCGATCATACGGCCTCCGCGTACAGCGCCGCCCGGTAGAGGCGCAGCGAGAAGGCGCGCGCCTTCACCGGCAGGCCGGCGCTGAGCGCCAGCTGCTTCAGCCACGGCCGCCAGGCGCTCAGGGCCGGCGCCTGCTTCAGGATCCGCGCCACGCGATAGCTGGGATAGCCGCGCACGATGTGCGGGTGCCGGCGTACGACCCGGGCGAAGTTCTCGACCGACTGCTCGTACTTGGCCGCGAGGCCCTCCACGGTGTCGAGGCCGAGATGGGTCGCGGGATTGTCGACATGGACCACGCGGAAGCGCCTCGCGATGCGCATGGCCCACTCGACGTCCTCCCAGCCCCAGCCCTTGAAGTCGTCGGCGAAGGCTTCGGCCGCAAAGGCGTCGCGGCGGACCAGCAGGTTGGAGGTGTAGACGTACTTCTCCGGCTGCCGCGCCCGCTCGATGTAGGGAATGCACTCGGACTTGGCGGCCATGGCTCGGTGCACGGCGAAGGAGGGGGCGTCGGGCGCCGTCTTCAGCGAGAAACCGCCGAAAGCCACGGCAGGGTCCTCGCGCGCCACCAGGTCGGCCCAGGTCGCCAGGAAGCGCCGGTCGTCCGGCCGCATGTCCGAATCAAGGAACAGGAAGCTGCCGGCCCGGGCGTGGCCGGCGAGGCGGTTGCGGCCCCGAGCGCGGCCCTCGTTGGCGTGCAGGCGGACGAAGCGGGCCGGAAGGCGCATGGCCTTCACCTGGGCTGTGACACGGTGGACAAGGTCCGCATCGCCGGACCCGTCGTCCATGATCACGACCTCGACCGAGGCCTCCATGGCCGCGGACTCCTCGTCCAGCGCCGCCAGCAGTTCGACGGGATCGTCGCGGAAGAAGGGGATCAGGACGCTCAACGCCGGCTTCGCCCGTTTCCAGGGGCCGTTGTCGGTGACGGTCTCGCCCGTGGCGGCGGTCACGGTCTGGGGGGCTCCGGCGGGGAGCGCCTTGGTCTTGCGCGCGGTCATGTCGCCCACCTGGCATGAACAGCCTTGAGGATTCGTGACGCCGGAGCGCGAACTCCGGCGACGTCGAGCGCGAGGGCGGCGGCGGCGTAGACGATCCCGCCCGCCGTCGCCTTGGCGGCCAGCTCCACAAGTCCGCCCACGGCCGGCACGGCGAGGACGGCGAGAGCCATGACCCCCGTCGCCGTCAGGCCTTTGAGCAGGGTCGCGGCCGGAAGGGGCAGGGCGATGGCGCGGCGGCCCAGCAGCCAGTAGGCCAGCGCCGCCAGCCCGTAGGTCGAGGCCGTGGCCCAGGCGGCGCCGATCAGGCCGAAGCGGGGGATCAGCACGATGTTCAGGGCGATATTGGCGATCACCGGCGCGCAGGACGCCGCCAGCAGCAGCTTCGTGCGCCGGCCGAGCGTGAAGGCCTGCAGCAGGTAGTGGGTGGTCAGGCCCGAGAACAGCGCCGCCAGGGCGATCCAGGGGGTCACGGTCGCGGCCGCCTCGCGCAGGCCCTCGCCGACCATCACCTCGGCCAGGGGCCGAGCCACCAGGGCGACGCCCGCGGCGGCCGGGAGGCCGATCAGCAGCATGGTCGAGACCTGTTCCCTCGCGGCCTCGCGCAGGGCTGCCTGGCCGCCGCGCTCCAGCGCCATGACCAGCGCCGGGCCGCCGGCGGCGCCCAGCCACAGGAAGATGACGTCCAGCGTCCGGTTCGAGAGGCTGTAGGCGGCGTGGTAGGCGCCCACGCTGGCCTCGTCGAGGAACAGGGCGATGAGGAAGCGGTCCGACGTCGCCAGCAGCAGGGCCAGGATCATGGCCGCCGAGACCGGAAAGCCGAACCCGGCGTAGGTCTTCAGCCGAGACAGCTCGAGACGGCCGCCGCGCGCCTGGCGCAGTTCCTTCGGCAGGGCGAAGGGCATCAGCAGCAGGGCGGCCGCCGACAGGCCCAGCAGGGGCGCCGCGCCGCCGAGGCCGAGCGCCGCGAACGCCGCGCCGAGGGCGAAGCCGCCGGCGCTCTGGCCCATGTCCAGGCGCGCCGCGCCGCCGACCTCGCCGGCCGCGCGCCGCCGCTCCTGCACCAGCCGCACCAGCGAGCGGGCGAGGATGGCGCTCAGACCCGCCGCCACGGCGAACTTCAGCCCCATGTCGGCCGGCCACAGCCACAGGCCGACGGCGCACACGGGGACGAACACCGCCGCGAGCAGGGCGAAGGCGCGGTAGAGGGTGGCGAAATGGCTGGCCCTTGCCGCTTCATCCGTCTGCGCCGCCCAGAACCGCGCCTG
>DASPLM010000183.1:0-2773 GCA_035627575.1 Caulobacteraceae bacterium
ATCGCGTCGGAGGGGAGTCCAGCCCTGTTTCGGCGAGGCGCGGCGAGGCTGTACAAGAGCAAAGAATGGCCGGGAGTATCAGGGTTTGATCGGACGTATCGCCGCGGCGGCAGCCGCCCTTCTCGTGCTGGGATCCACCGCGGCCCAGGCCCAGACCTCCTTCATGGACCGGCTGCGCGGCAGGCCCGCGCCCGCCCCGGTCGAGGCCGCCGACCCCGCCGCCCTGCCCGCGTTCCCGGGCGCGCTGGGCTGGGCTTCGAAGACGCCGGGCGGGCGCGGGGGGCGAATCATCCGCGTCACCTCTTTGGCGTCGGAAGGTCCCGGCACCCTGCGCGAGGCGATCGAGGCCAAGGGGCCGCGCATCATCGTCTTCGAGGTCGGGGGCGTGATCGACCTCGGCCGGAAGACCCTGAAGCTGACCGAGCCCTTCGTCACCATCGCCGGCCAGACGGCCCCCTCGCCCGGGATCACCCTGATCCGCGGCGGCATGGACATCACGGCCCACGACGTGATCGTGCAGCACCTGCGCGTGCGCCCGGGCGACGCCGGGCAGGGCTGGATGAGCGGCTGGGACGAGGACTCCATCGCCACCGTCGGGGCCTGGAACGTCATCATCGACCACTGCAGCCTGACCTGGGGCACGGACGAGAACCTGTCGGCGTCAGGCCCGCGCTTCACCGGCGCCACGCCGGACGAATGGCGCAAGGGCACCAGCCACGACATCACCTTCTCGAACAACATCATCGCCGAGAGCCTGGCCTACTCCAGCCACTCGAAGGGCGAGCACTCCAAGGGCTCGCTGATCCACGACAACGTCACGGGCCTGCTGATCGTGGGCAACCTGTACGCCCACAACTACGAGCGGAACCCGCTGTTCAAGGGCGGCGTCTGGGGCGTGATCGTCAACAACCTGATCTACAATCCCGGCCCGCGCGCCATCCACTACAACCTCGCCCCCGAGGAGTGGCTGGACCAGCCGTTCGAGGTCGGGAAGATGACGGCCGTCGGCAACGTGCTGCGCGCCGGGCCGTCGACCCCGGTGGACAAGCTGGCCTTCCTGATGATCGGCGGCGCCGGCGACCTCGAGTACTACGGCCGCGACAACATCGCCGTGGATTCCGTCGGCGAGCCCCTGCGCATGAAGGGCCGCTACACCACCACCGCGGCGAAGATCATCGACGTGGCCAGACCGCCGGTCTGGTGGGAGGGCCTGACGCCGATGAAGGCGCAGGACGTGCAGGTCAGCGTGCTCGGCCAGGTCGGCGCCCGCCCGTGGGACCGCGACCAGCGCGACCTGCTGCTGGTGGCCGAGGTGGCCGAGGGCCGCGGCGAGATCATCGACAAGCAGGAACAGGTCGGCGGCTATCCCAAGCCGGTCGAGACTCGCAAGCCCTTCAACCCGGCCGACTGGGACCTGCGCTTCATGACTCCGCTGCGCCCCGAGGTGCTGGACCGTCCCGCCCGGCGACGCACGACATAGGCAAGCCCCGCGCCGCTGTTATGATCGCGGCCGCAGGGATTCGAGGACGCCCGTGACTTCACGCAAGGGACCCGAGGACGGACCGCGCAAGCGGCCGACCATCAACGACATCGCGCGGCTCGCCGGCGTGTCGAAGAAGACCGTCAGCCGGGTCATCAACAAGTCGCCCTTCGTGCGCGAGGACACCCGCGAGAAGATCAACGCGATCATCCGCGAGCACGGCTACGCGCCCGACCCGCAGGCGCGCGGCCTCAGCCTTCGCCGCTCGTTCCTGATCGGGCTGATCTACGACAACCCCAACCCGCAGTACGTCGTGAACATGCAGCTCGGCCTGCTGGACGGGATGCGGGACTCCGGCTTCGAACTGGTGGTCCACCCGTGCGACCGGGGCAGCGAGACCCTGGTGGAAGACATCCGCAACTTCATCGAGCGGCAGAAGCTGTACGGCGTGGTGCTGACCCCGTCCGTTTCGGAGGACGAGGCCGTCGCCGAGGTGGTCCGCCAGATCGGCTGCGAGTACGTGCGCATCGCCTCGGTCAGCCTCGACGAGCCCGAGCACATGATCGAGACGCGGGATCGGCTTGGCGGCCGCGCCGCGGCGCTGCACCTCGCCGACCTGGGCCACAGCAGGATCGCCATGATCACCGGCCTGCCCACCTTCCGCTCGAGCCGCGAGCGACGCGCCGGCTTCGCCGAGGGCCTGGCCGAGCGCAACCTGCCGCTGGACGACGTGCGCGTGGCCCAGGGCGCCTACACCTTCGAGTCCGGCATGCAGGCGGCGGAACAGCTCCTGGCCGTGAACCCCCGCCCCACCGCCATCTTCGCCAGCAACGACGAGATGGCCGCGGGCGTGCTGCACGTGGCGCGGCGCCTCGGCCTGGACGTGCCCGGCGACCTCACCGTGGTCGGCTTCGACGACTTCCAGATCGCCTCGCGGGTGTGGCCGCCGCTGACGACGGTGCGGACCCCCACGCGCCAGATCGGCAAGCTCGCGGCGCTGCAGCTGATGGGGGTGCAGGGGGATACGGGGCGCGACGATCCGGGCCGCCTGCCGGTGCTGGTGGAGCGGGAGTCGTCGGGGCCGCCGCGCGGGTAGGCGCCTCATCCCGCCCTCCCTTGGGAGGGCCCGGAGATGCGCCGCGGATGCGGGGGAGGCATGTCCGGTGCGCAACGCTCCTGTCGCCACGGTCGCGAGGTCCTGCGCCGGCCGACGCCTCACCCGCTCTCCTTGCTACGCAAGGGCTCGCGTCCTCTCCTGAAGGAGAGGGAAGAGCGCCTGGTCCTGAACACAGC
>DASPLM010000184.1:0-5441 GCA_035627575.1 Caulobacteraceae bacterium
GACCGGCGGCAAGGCGAACCCAGCCGCGGTGAACGACATCCTGAAGGCGAAGCTGGGCCTTTAGGCGGCGACCGACAGGCCGCCGGTCTTCGCCTTGAAGCCGTCTTCGACGATGCGCGTAGCCGCCAGCGGGAACTCGCCCGCGAGGTAGACCGTGACGCCGTCGGCGATCCCTTGGCCGAGGGAGCGCAGATAGCTTTCGTCGGTCAGCCGCGCGTCTTCGCGGGGATCGGTGATGAAGCTGATCTCGAGGAGGGCCGCGGCTGTGATCGCCAGGTGGTTCGCCGGGTTGATCACGCCGTAGCGCTCGAACTTGGCCCCGCGGTTGGCGTAGCCTGTGACGGGAAGCACGCGCCCTAACACCGCCTTCGACAGCCGTTCCGAGCGCGACGGCGCGCCCGGAAAGGAGAAGGTCTCGGTGCCCTGGACCGTCGGCTTCGGCCAGCCGTTGAAGTGGATCGACAGGAACACATCGGCCTTCCGGGTGCTGGCCACCGCAGCGCGGGCGGCGAGCCCGACGTTCACATCGGTCGATCGCGTGAGGTACACGGCGTGCCCGGCGGCTTGCAGCACCGACTTGGCGTAGGCCGCAACCTTCAGGGTGAGCGTCTTCTCAAGGATGCCGCGGGGTACGCTGACCGCATTGTTGGGGCTCGAGCCGCCGACCTTTGCGACGCCGCCGTGGCCGGGGTCCAGAACGATGATCGCCATGCTGCCCTCCTGTGTTGGCGGAGAGAGTTAACGGCCAAACTGGGCGTCAACACAACCGGGGATTTAGATGCCAAAAGGCCCCGGAGCTTCCTCCGGGGCCTTCGCTGTTGTCGGATCGACGATTACCAGTACCAGGCGTCGTAGATCACTTCGATGATGTAGCCGTCGTACATGTCGACGAGCATGATCGAGTTGTTCACGTACAGCCATTGGGTCCCGGGAGGGGCCGGCGGCAGGTTGTAGAAGTACGGGTCGGCCACCCGGTAGCGCCAGAAGAAGTTCGGCAGGTACTGCCCTTCGTAGAACCGCACGTTGTAGTACGAGCGCGGCACGTTGTAGTAGCCGTAGCCCGGCGCGAAGTAGAAGCCGAACCGGACGCCGTTGTAGCCGCTCCACCAGCGATGGTTGCGCCACCAGTTGCGGCTGTGGCGGCTGTGCCAGTTGCGGCGCCACTGGTCGCGGTTCCAGTTGCGGCGGACGCGGTTGCGGTACTCCTGGCGGCGCTGGAGCCGCTCGCGCGTCACCGGCCGGTTGTTGCGGTCCACCTGCGGCCGGTCGTTCCGGTCGTAGTTGGGACGGTCGCCGCGCGGACGGTCCGGACGATCGGGCCGGTCGCCACGGGGCCCGTCGTAGTCCGGGCGGTTCGGGCGGTCGGGCCGGTCGGGACGGGGCTGGTCGTATCCCGGGCGCGTGGGACGCGCCGGCCGGTCACGACCATCGCTGCGGTCGCCGGTATAGGCGGGCCGATCCGGACGCACCGGACGGTCGCCGCGATCCTGCCGCGGCAGGGTCGGGCGTTCGCCGCGAGGCGTTTCCGCCGCGGGACGGTCGGGACGCACGGGTCGGGTCGGCCGTTCCTGCTGGCGCGATTCCCGGCGGGCTTCCCGCGCCTGCTGACGTTCTTCGCGCGTCTGCTGACGCTCTTCCCGCGACGGGCGGTCCTGGGCGAATGCCTCGACCGCCGGCGCAAGGATCATCACGGACGCCGTGGCGGCGAGCAGTCCGCGCTTGAAAAGTGTGTTCTTCATCGATTCAGACCTCTTGGGCCGGAGCCGGGCGGACACTCGCCGACCCCTGATGCACCGATACTCTGCCCCGCTCCATGAACCGTGGCTGAACGGTTAACCCCGCGGCGTCCGGTCGCGCCCGCCGTGCAAACCCTTGGAAACGAAGAAGCCCCGCGAGCCGGAGCTCGCGGGGCATACGGTCTGCGCGACGATGCAGGGGCCTCAGTAAACGTCGAGCAGAACGTCCAGGATCAGCCCCGTGGCGATGCTCGCCAGGACCAGGTCGTTGTCGACGTAGATCCAGCGGTAGCCGGCAGGGGCCGGGCGCAGGCCGTAGAAGTACGGATCCTGCACGTAGTAGCGGCGGTAGGGGGCGGGGACGTAGTGCCCGCGGGCCCAGCGGCGGTTGTAGTAGCGCGGCTCGACCCGGTAGTAGCCGTAGCCCGGCGCGTAGTAGTAGCCGCTGCGGCGGCCGTTGTAGCCGCGGAAGTAGCTGTGGCCGCGCCACCAGTCGCGATTGCTGCGGTCCCAGCGGCCATGGCGGCGGTCATAGCGATCCTCGCGCCGGTCCCAGCGGTCCTCGCGGCGATCGCGGCGGTCTTCGCGCCGGTCCCAGCGGTCTTCGATGCGGTCGCGGCGGCCGCCGTCGTGGCGGGCGTCGCGGCGATCCTCGCGCCGGTCGCGGCGGTCTTCACGGCGGTCCTGGCGATCTTCGCGCCGGTCCCAGCGGTCCTCGCGGCGGTCCCAGTTCTGGGCGGCGGCCGGGACGGCGGGGACGGTGACTGCCGCGATCGTGGCGGCGACGAGAACAAGTTTCCTGAGCATGGCTCCTCTCCCGACCGAGGCCGCGCACACGGCCGTTTGCGAGAGCGAATTTCCGACTCCGCACATGAACCCCGGCTGAACGTTGCAGTCAGGCTTCGGCCCGCCCATCTGCCGGTCTCACCCGCGAGCAGGAGACGCCCCATGACCGCCCCGATCGAACTCTGGTACTGGCCGACGCCCAACGGCTGGAAGATCTCGATCGCACTGGAGGAAATGGCGCTGCCCTACGTCATGAAGCCGGTGAACATCGGGGCCGGCGAGCAGTTCGCCCCCCAGTTCCTCGCCATCAGCCCCAACAACCGGATGCCTGCCATCGTCGATCCCGACGCCGGCGACGGCCGCCCGCTGTCGGTGTTCGAGAGCGGGGCGATCCTGCAGCATCTGGGACGCAAGTCCGGCCGCTTCTACCCCCAGGAGACCCGCGCCCGCGCGGAGGTCGAGCAGTGGCTGTTCTGGCAGATGGGCGGACTCGGGCCGATGCTGGGTCAGGCGCACCACTTCCGACAGTACGCACCGGCCATGCTGGCGGACACGCGCCACACCGCCTACGGCGCCGCGCGCTACACCAACGAGGCCAACCGGCTCTACGGCGTGGTGGACAAGCGCCTGGCTGACCGGCCCTTCGTCGCCGGCGAGGACTTCACCATTGCCGACATGGCCATCTGGCCCTGGATCGTGCCGTGGAAGAACCAGGGCCAGGACCTCGATGCGTTCCCGCACCTGAAGGCGTGGTTCGAGCGCGTGGGAGAGCGGGACGGGGTCAAGCGCGGGTTTGCCGTGGGCAACGAACTGCGGAGCAACACGCTCGCGGCGCAGGGCAAGGACGCGGAGCGGGCGAGGGCGGCCCTGTTCGGCCAGCGGGCGCGCTGACGGTAACCTTCACGCAAGATCTCTGAATCGGTGATTCACACCTCTTGCGTCTTCCTGAAGGTGTGCAGAAGTATTCATACGGCGTTTACATAAAAAATTCGACCGGCGTTTCGCGATTAACTTTAACTTCACCCCGCGTGTCGTTTTCTCCCTGTATCGAATTGGAACGGTCGCCAGAACGAGCGGCCGTCTTGGGGAAGACCGAGATGCACGCGATCGAAGAAACGATGCAGGCCCTGCCGCTGCCGACGCCGGAGATGTCCGGCGACGAGCTGTTCGCCCTGGGCATGATGTACTCCAGCGGCTCGGGCGGCGCGCCGCTGGACCTGGTCTCGGCCCACATGCTGTTCAACCTCGCGTCGATGAAGGGTTCCGTTGAAGCCCGCATCTACCGCAAGGAACTGAGCCAGGAGATGGCCACGGACGAGGTCGCCGAGGCCCAGCGCGCCGCGCGCCAGTGGCTTGACCAGGGCGTCGTCGGCCTCCGTGCCTGAGGCGGCGCCTCAGTTCACGTAGGCGTTGCCGAAGTTGTAGCTGAAGCTGATGGGCAGGGCGTCGCGAATGCTCTGCACGAAGACCCCCACCTCGGCGATGGTCGAGCGGGGCACGTAGACGATGTCGAAGCGGCGCAGCGGAACCGGCGCCACGGCGGGCGAGCCCTTCGCCGCCTTGCCCAGGTTGAAGGCGCGGCTGAGCGGGCGTCCGCCGGGGCCGCGGCGGATGATCACCACCTTGCCGGTCCGCGCCGAGGCCTTGGCCCCGCCGGCCATGATCACGGCCTGCAGCGCGTCGATGTCGCCGGGCATGTCGTAGACGCCCGGATTGCCGACCTCCCCGCCCACGAACACCTTCAGCGGTCCCGCGGTCTTGAGGCTGACCTCGACCACCGGGCGCACGAGCTGGGTCGCGTAGGCGTCGACCAGCTGGAGCTGCAGTTCCGAAAGCGACCGGTCGGCCGCCATGACCTGGCCCACCAGCGGCAGGACGACGCGGCCGTCCGGCCCCACCTTCACTACCCGTGTAAGTTCCGGCGCCGTCGGCGTCGCCACCTCGATCTCGTCGCCCGGGTAGAGCAGGTAGCCCGGCTCGCCGTCATCCCAGCTGGCGTAGGGGATGTCGGGGAAGGGCGCGGGCCGCGGACGGTGGCCGGACGGACCCAGGGCGTGGGCGGCGGACGGCAGGGCGCTGGCGGCGGCCAGGCTGAGCAGCAGGAAACGACGGGTCGGATTCATCGCGCGCGAGTCGCCATTCAGGTTCGCCACGAACCTCGTTCCTAATGGGTAACCGGCGGTTAACGCCTGCCCTCCAAACCTGAGCCTGTTAACCATCCAGAGTCGGGTAATCATGCGCACTTCGGGTCCCTGGGCCGGCGACCGGACCGTAACGCCGGAGGACGGCGGGCGGCGGGTCGTGCGCGTGCGCTACTCGATGGAGGACACCGCCCGGCTGCTGTGGCGCGAGAAGGGTCTGATGATCCTGGTCTTCGTCGTCCTGCTGGCCCTCGGCGCCCTCGCGGCCCTGACCCTGCCCAAGACCTACACCGCCAGTTCCCGCCTGCTGGTCCAGCTCGGCCAGGAGTACGTCTACCAGCCCCGCGCCGGCGACGCCGGCCGCGGCGTGACGCCGACCATCGAGGACGTGGTCCTGTCGGAGCTGGAGATCCTGCAGAGCAACGAACTGAAGCGCCGGGTGGTGAAGGACGTCGGCCTGTCCGTGGTCGATCCCAAGCTGGCGCAGGCCTTCGCGACGGCCGGCGCCGCTCAGAAGGCGCAGATCGAGGCGAAGGCGGTGCGGATCATCTCCGGCGGCCTCGGCGTCCACGCGCCGCCCAAGACCGGCGCCGTGCGCCTGACCTTCGAGCACAAGGACCCGGAGTCGTCGGCCCTGATCCTCAACAGCCTGGTCAGTCAGTATCTGCTGTATCGCAAGGAGGTCTTCGGCGACCGCACCTCCCCGGCCGTCAGCGCCCAGCGCGCCGCCTTCGAGGACCGCCTGCGCGAGGCCGACGGCGAGTACCAGACCTTCCTG
>DASPLM010000185.1:0-4769 GCA_035627575.1 Caulobacteraceae bacterium
GGCGGAGGGCGCGCGCAGGTCGATGGTCGCCTCGACGATCGGGGAGGGCTCGGGGTCGGGAATGCTGAAGGCGATCGCCTGCTCGGCCGGCGTTTCCGCCGGGTGGTCGGGCGCGGTCTCCGGCTCGAAGCGGTTCTCGGGCTGGTAAGCCGGCGGGGAGAGGCGCGCGCTGCGTCCGAAGCGGGTCGGTCGGCGCGGCGCGGCGGGCGTCTCCGGCTCCGTCGTCAGCGTCCCGGCGGCCGGCTCGATGCCGGTGGGTGCGGCGTTGGCGGGCGCGGCCGCGTCCGTCTCGCGCTCGCGCACGGCGGCATCGGCGCTGGGGGCGACCTCTTCCGGCGCGGAGAGGTTCAGCGGCTGTCGGGTTCTGACTCGCATGCGCGGCTCTTCCTGAATCGCGCGCGGGAATGTCACGCCTTCTGCGTTCAGGTCGCGCGTCTTCAAACCCTAACGATAAGTAAAGCTCGCGGGAAGCGCCGCAGGCGAATCTTCTGTGCGAAGAATCGCCGCTCAGACGTTCTGGATCGTCCCGGTGCGAATCATGGCGGCCGCCTTGGGCTCTTCCTTCTTGCCCTGGACGGTGCGGTGGACCTCGGGCTCCTCGGCCTTCTTCTTCGACGACTCGAGCTCGATGCCGAACTGCGCGAAGGCGGCCGCGGCAAGCGCGGCGACCAGGGCGGCGATGAGTTCGACGAGAGCGTGCACCGCCTGTCCCCAAAGAGCGATGACGTCGTTATCCGCCAAGCTGGGCCGGGCTGCAACCTGTGCCGGAATGAACTTTCGTTCAGCATTGCCGCACCTGGAGGCCGGAGCGCGCCTCGATCCTCACCGACCGCGACGACGCGCTGTTCCTGTGGGTCGTGCGGCCGCCTCCGCGCCCTGTTCCCGCGCGCCATGCGGAACAGCAGGCATCTGAAAACACAGCGTGTTTCACGTGAATCACGCCAGAATCGGTCGTGAGTCCCGGTGTCACGAAGCTGTGCCGGATTCGGGGCCTGCTGGGGCCATGCTGGCGCTGCGGACCAAAGCTGAGCTATCCCGGACAGAACCGCGGGGCCGTCGGGGCGTTTCGTGGTGGGCGGAGCTCCTCGAGCGGCCGCCATGGGGGGAGACGCCCGTGCTGCTGCAGCCCGGAAAGACTTGCTGGCGAACGGAAAGGGCGGGGCGCGTCGCCCTGCTGGTGGAGAACGCCGCCTATTTCCGCGCCCTGCTGCCGGCGCTGAAGAAGGCCAGGAAGTCGATCACCATCCTGGGGTGGCAGTTCGACCCCCGCACCCGCCTCGATCCCTACGACTCCAGCCCCATGGGCGAGATCGGCTTCATGCTGCGCAAGATGGCGCGCGAGAATCCCGACCTGGACATCCGCCTGCTGATCTGGCGCTCGCCCCTGCCGATCGCCTTCTCCCAGGGCTTCTTCCCGCAGCGGGCCCAGGCCTGGTTCCAGAAGAACGTCGTCAACTTCCGCCTGGACCGCGCCCGTCCGATCGGCGGATGCCATCACCAGAAGGTCGTCATCATCGACGACGCCGTGGCCTTCTGCGGCGGCGGCGACATCTCCGTCGACCGCTTCGACACCCACGAGCACCTGGACGACGATCCGCGCCGCTGCATGCCGAACGGCGCCCTGGCGCCGCCGCGGCACGAGGTGATGATGATGGTCGACGGCGCGGCGGCCAGGGCCCTCGGCGACCTCGCCCGGGAGCGCTGGGCCGAGGCGGTGGGGGAGCGCTGCGCGCCGGTGGATATTCCCGGCCACGACCCCTGGCCCGAGGACGTCCCGCCCGACCTGCGGGACGTGGAGGTCGGCGTCGCCCGTACGGAACCGGCCTGGCGCGGCGCCCCTGGCATCCGCGAGAACGAGGCCCTGCACCTGCACGCCATCGCCCAGGCCCGGAAGCTGATCTACCTGGAGAACCAGTACGTCACCTCGCCCCTGATCGTGGCGGCCCTGGCGGCGCGGCTGGAGGAGCCGGACGGCCCCGAGGTGGTGATCGTCTCCACCGGCCAGAGCCCCAGCTACTTCGACAAGGCCACCATGGACGGCGCGCGCTCGGCGGTGCTGGCGCGGCTGGAGTCCGCCGACGTGCACAACCGCTGCAGCGCCTGGACGCCGTGGACCAGACGGGGCAGGCCGATCATCGTCCACTCCAAGGTGACGATGATCGACGACCGCTTCCTGCGCGTCGGCAGCACCAACCTGAACAACCGCTCCTGCGGATTCGACACCGAGTGCGACATCGCCCTCGAGATCGAGGACGAAACGGGACCGCAGGCGGACTTCATCCGCGGCTTTCGCGCGCGGCTGCTGTCGCACTTCCTGGGCATCGAGCAGCACCTGTTCGAGGCGGCCTACGCGGTCACGGGAACGCTGGGCGCCACGATCGACGGGCTGAACACCGGGCGGCTCGGCAAGCTGGGCGAGACGCCGCCGTCGGGGCTGCAGAAGTGGATCGCCGACTACCAGATGGGCGACCCGGCCTCGCCGGCGGACGCCTGGCGGCCCTGGCGGCGGGGCCGGCTGGGACGGATTCTGAAGGAGACGGTGGCCCGCGCTCACGCCGACGAGGCGAGCGGCACGGACTGAGCCGCCGCCGCCGCGACGCCGGCGATCTCGAAATCCACCACCAGCGGCAGGTGGTCCGAGGCCACCCGCGCCAGCGGGAACAGGGGGGCCTGGACCTTGGTCACCCGGATCGAGGGGCTGACGAACACGTGGTCGATGCGCAGCACGGGGAAGGTGGCCGGGAAGGTCGGCACCGTGCGGCCCAGGCCCGGCTGCCGCTGGGCGTCCGCCAGCCGCGTGGTCAGGGCGGCGTAGGGGCGTGTCAGGGAGGTGGCGTTGAAGTCGCCGACCAGGATCACCGGGTCGATGCAACGCGGATCGCCCAGCCATTCCTTGCCCAGCAGCGCCTTGGCCTGCAGCCGCTGCTCGCGGGGGATCAGGCCGAGGTGGGTGTTCAGGACGTTGACCTCCACCCCGTCGAAATCGATCGCCAGCCACAAGGCCCCGCGCGGCTCGTTCCCGGGCACGCCCGTGACGACGGGCAGGGCGCCCTTGTGCACAAGCCGCTCGGGTCGGGAGGTCAGGATGGCGTCGCCGTAGAGCTCTTCCTCGACCTTCATGGCGGCGTTGAAGTGGAAGGTCATCTCCAGCCGCCGGGCGATCTCGTGCGCCTGGTCGAACATGCCCGTGCGGGCGCGGCCGACGTCGAGCTCCTGCAGGGCGACGACGTCGGGCTCGTATTCCGCGATGACGGCGGCGATCCGGTCCAGGTCCAGCCGGCGGTCGCCGCCGACGCAACGATGGACGTTGTAGGTCATGATGCGGGGCATCGCGGCGACTCTAGACGCCCCCGACTCAGATTTCGACCAGCTGGTCGGGAATCTCGTTCGGGTTCTCGCCCGTGGGCGGGAAGTGCTCGGCCAGCACGCGGCCGCAAAGCGCGACGGCGGCGACGAAACCGTCGGCCAGATGCCCCTGCTTCACGTGCGCCACCAGCGACTCCACCGCGTCGGCCCAGACCTCCGGGCTGACCTTGCCGTGGATGCCCTCGTCGGCGACGACCTCGACGAGGTGGTCGTCGAGGGAGGCGAAGATCAGCACGCCGGTGCGGCCCTCCGTCAGGTGCAGCCCCTTGGCGCGGAACTGCTGCAGGGCTTCGGCGTGGACGCGGTCGCGCTTCACCCCCTTGGGCGTCAGCGCCTTGCGCAGCGCGGGGATCGAGAAGAGGGCCGCGCACGCCAGGAAAACCACGAGCTGGAGCAGGGCGTATGCCGTCAGCGCCGAGGCTACCGCGTCCGCCGCTGTCGTGTGCGCGGCCCGCCAGCCGCCGACCAGGGGAATCCAGTCGAACCAGTGCGCCCCGAAGCCGAGGGGGATCAACAGGGCCGGAAGCACCAGCGATAGCGCGGCGGTCCAGGCGATGCCGGTCTCGCGATAGTCCGACACGCGGTGGGCCAGGATGCAGAAGACCTCGCCGGAGGTGCGGCTCTCGGCCTCGGCGATGGCCGCGTTGATGCGGGCGTGGTCGTCGGGAGTCAGCTTCATCTCACCATCCTCCCGAGGCGCCGCCGCCTCCGCCGCCGAATCCGCCACCGCCGCTGAACCCTCCGCCGCCGCCGAAGCCGCCTCCGCCTCCGCCGCCGCCCCAGCCCCCGCCGATCCCCGGACCCATCCAGATCCAGCTGTTGCGCCGCCGCCGTCCGCGGCGGCCAAAGGCGCCCAGCATCATGGGGACGACGAAGAAGATGAGGATCAGTGCGAGCACGCCGGGGAAGGGGCTGTCCTTGTCCTTCCTGGCGTCGTCGGCCGCCATCGCCGCCCGCTGCCGGGCCTCCTCGGGGTCGAGCGTCAGCTGCTCGACCATGGCGTCCACGCCCTTGTCGATGCCTCCGGCGAAGTCGCCATCCCGGAACCGCGGCAGGATCACGCTCTGGATGATCGTGGCCGACAGGGCGTCCGTCATGACGCCCTCCAGACCGTAGCTGGTCTCGATCCGGACCTTGCGCTCGTTGGGCGCGACGATCAGCAGGGCCGAGTTGTTGGCTTCCTTCTGGCCCAGCTTCCAGTGCCGCAGCAGCTGGTAGCCGTACTCCTCGATTTCGTAGCCCTGCAGCGTCGGCAGGGTCACCACGACCACCTGGTCGGTCGTGCGGGTCTCGAGCGCCTCGAGCTTCTGCGTCAGCGCCACCTCCTGCTGCGGCGACAGGAGGTTGGCGTTGTCCACGACCCGGCCGGTCAGGGCCGGGAACTTCGGCTGGGCGAAGGCTGC
>DASPLM010000186.1:0-2605 GCA_035627575.1 Caulobacteraceae bacterium
CTGAACTGGTCGCTGGACCACAAGTGGATCGTGGTCGGTGCGGCGGTGGTCTTCTTCGTCTTTTCCGGTTTCCTGGCCAGCCGGCTCCCGGCCGACTTCATCCCGGTGGAGGACCTGGGCGCCTCGACCCTGACGGTGGAGCTGCCGCCGGGCTCGACGCTGGAGGAGACCGACGCCGTCGTGAACCGCCTCACCACCGTGCTGCAGGCGCGGCCGGAGGTGGAGAGCGTCTACAGTTCGATCGGATCGGCCACGACCAGCTTCGGCCCGGGCGGCGGCGGCAGCGCCGGCGAGGTGCGCAAGGCGACGCTCACGGTCAACCTGATCCCTCGCGGGGAGCGCGACCTGCACCAGAAGGAGTTCGAACTCGACATCGGCGACGACCTGCGCCAGGTGCCGGGCGCCCGCGTCAGCTTCGGCGTGCAGGGCGGCGGCTCGGGCCTGATCTCGATTGCGCTCGTGGGCGACAACCCGCGCGCCCTGGAAGCCGCGGCCGCCCGGGTCGAGGCCGAGATGCGCGGCATCCCCGGCGTCAGCAACGTCTTCTCCAGCTCCAGCCTGGTGCGGCCCGAGATCCTGATCACGCCCAAGGAGGACCAGGCCGCCCTGCTGGGCGTGTCCAGCCAGGCGATCAGCCAGGCGGCGCGCGTCGCCACCCTGGGCGACGCCGACCAGCTGCTGCCCAAGTACAACCTGCCCGACCGGCAGATCCCCATCCGGGTGATGCTGGACCAGGACGCGCGCGAGCGGCTTTCGGTGATCGAGAACCTGCAGGTGCCGACGGCCACGGGGACGTCGGTGCCGCTGTCCGCCGTGGCGGACGTGACCTTCGGCGCCGGGCCGAACCAGATCAACCGTCTCGACCGCCGGCGCACCGCCTCGATCCAGGCGGAGCTCGCCGGCCTGACGCTGGGCGAGGCGTCGCAGAAGGTGCGCGAGCTGCCGGCGATGCAGAACCTGCCGGCCGGCGTCAGCGAGGCCGCCAGCGGCGAGCTCGAGAGCCTGCAGGAACTGGGCTCGGGCTTCATGTTCGCGCTCGGGACCGGCGTGCTGCTGATGTACGTCGTGCTGGTGCTGCTGTTCCGCAGCTTCTTCCACCCGATCACCATCCAGGCCGCCCTGCCGCTGGCCTTCGGCGGCGCCTTCGCCCTGCTGCTGCTGGCGGGGATGGCGCTGTCCATGCCGGCGCTGATCGGCATGATCATGCTGATGGGCATCGCGGCGAAGAACTCGATCCTCCTGGTCGACTACGCCATCGAGGCGCGGAAGAAGGGCATGGACCGGCGCCACGCGCTGCTGGACGCGGCGCACAAGCGGGCGCGGCCGATCATCATGACCACCGTGGCCATGGGCGCCGGCATGGCCCCCATCGCGCTCGGCATCGGCCAGGGGGTGGAGTTCCGCCAGCCGATGGCCGTGGCCGTGATCGGCGGCCTGATCACCTCGACCCTGCTGTCGCTGCTGTTCGTGCCGGTGGTGTTCGGCCTGATCGACCGCCTGTCCAACTGGCTGCGCGAACGCGTCGGCGGCCGATTCACGCCCGAGGGCAAGGACGACGACGACGCCGAGCAGGCGGCGCTGAACGCACCGAGGCCCCGGCCGGAGCCGCAGCTCTGAGCTAGGGCTGCGGAACCCGCGCGATCAGCTGGATCTCCACCAGGCCGCTGTCGGCCAGCAGGCCGGTCGTGCCCACGGCCGTCCAGGCCGGGTGGGGGCCCTTCATGAACTCGGCCTTCACGGCGATGACGGCGGCGATGTGCTCGTCCCGCGTGCCCTTGAAGTGCGGGCTGTTCCAGACGTGGAAGCTGTTGATCATGACCACGTCGTCGAAGCTCGCGCCCGAGGCCTTCAGGGTGCGCTCCAGGTGGCGGAAGGCCTGGCGCAGGCCGGCCTTGTAGGCCTCGATGTCGCTGGCATGCTCGCCCGGCGCCTTTCCGGCGATCACGCCCGAGACGTACAGCGTGTCGCCCACGCGGCGGGCGGGGGCGAACTGGATGTTGTCGTAGGCCCAGCGCGACTGGCCGTCGGGGATGATCACCTCGCCGCCGGAGCTGGGGATGCGCTCGGGCGCGGCGGGCGCGGGCGCGGTCTGGGCCGAGGCGGCGCCGGCGAGAAGCGCGGCGAGGACGAGGGCGGCGGGGAGGGCGCGCATGGAGGCTCCTGCGGGGCTGGGATAGCGCCACTATCCGAAGCTTCGCGCGCCGGCCAAGTGACATCGCGGTAAGGCTACGCTGGCCTTTTCCCGCGACGGCGCCATCTTCCAGGGATGAGACTCCTGGCCCTCCTGCTCATCGCGACCTCCTCGCTCGTCGCGGCCCCCGCCCTGGCCCAGTCCACTGCGCCCGACCAGCAGTACGAGGCCGACCGCCGCCGCGCGGAGCTGAACGAGTGGGGCGCCCGCGCCGACGCCCAGGCCGCCGCCGCCCAGCGCGCCCAGGCCCAGCAGCGCTACGTCCTGCGCTCGACCGAGCCGGTCCCGGTCATGCCCCGCACCTCGACCCAGGCCTACGACCGCCAGAGCGCGATGGTGACCGACCGGCTGCAGCTGGACGCCGCCGAGGCGCGCGACGCCGATGCCGAGCTGCGCGCGCTGGACGCCCGCCTG
>DASPLM010000187.1:0-4549 GCA_035627575.1 Caulobacteraceae bacterium
CTCCTCTCCTGAAGGAGAGGGGAAAGAGCCCAACGCCCCTTCTGCGAGAACCCTCTTGCGCAAGGTCGCGGACCACCGCTGACTCTTGGACATGTACCCTCTCCTCAAAGCGCTGGTCGGCCTCCAGGCGGTGATCTTCATCCTTGCCGCGGTAGGGCACGTGGGCCTGCCCGTGCCGGTGCTGGGCGAGACGCGGCTGGTCCCGGTGGCGGTGATCGAGGGGCTGTGCGGGCTGGGTTTCCTCTATGCCTCGCTGCACGGCGGCCCGCGCACGGCGTTCACGGCCGAGGCGGCGGGGTTCGCCGGGGTGCTGCTGGCGCTGGCTCTGCTGACGCTGGAGCAGGCGGCGCGGACACCGCTGACCGACCTCACCTACGTGCTCCTGCTGGGCCTGGCCGGCCCCGGCCTGCTGATCGCCGACCGGCTGGCGCGGGGGCGATAGGCTTGCCACGGCGGCGGATCATGGCAGAGTTCCGTCCCATGAGCGCCGAACGCTACGCCTCGTTCGAGGCCTTCTACCCCTACTACATCCACGAGCACTCCAACCGGGTGTGCCGGCGGATCCACGTGGTGGGCACGGGCCTGGTCATCGTCGCCTTCCTGCTGGGGCTCGCGACGCGCAATCCCTGGTGGTTCCTGGCCATGCCGCTGGTGGGCTACGGCTTCGCCTGGGTGGGTCACTTCTTCTTCGAGAAGAACCGCCCGGCCACCTTCAAGTACCCGCTGTGGAGCCTGATGGGCGACTTCCGCCTGTTCTGGGAGACCGTCAGCGGCAAGCGCCGCTTCTAGACCGCCCCGGGCTACTCGTCGCGGGTGCGGCCTTCCTTGCCGGGGAAGGCCTTGCGGCAGTCGCGACCCTTGATGCCCGTGTCGGCCAGGTACTTGCCGTCGATCTTGTAGCGGTAGCGTCCGCCGGCGGCGATGATCTTCACCCGGGCGACCTCGTAGGCGCTGCCTGGGGGAGCGGTGACGATGTTGACCTTCTTGGGCACGTAGATCCAGGCGTCGTCGTGCACCTCGAAGCGGAAGCAGTAGTCACGGTCCGATCGGTTCACCAGGTGGACCAGGTCCACGACCTTGCCATCGGGCAGGTAGGACGGGGTCAGGGTCAGGATGATGTCGGGGTCGCCGTGGACGTTGATGAACTTCAGCCCCGCGTCGGCCCGCGAAGCCGCGGACGGCAGCACGGCCGCCGCCGCAACGGACAGGGCGCCGAGCACCAGACGGGCGGTCGCGCGTTTCATCTCCAGCCTCCCCATAGCCCGAGACCATGATCGGCCGGGGAGCGCCCGTGTCAACGATTTCGGCTTGCCATAAAGACATAAAGATATCTTTATATGAGCCATGACCCTGAGTGCGGACGAGGCTGTAGACGCCCTGCGGGCGGCCGGTGAACCGACCCGGTTGAGGATTCTGGCGCTGCTGGCGCTGGAGGAGTTGTCGGTGATGGAGCTCGGGCGCATCCTGGAGCAGAGCCAGCCGCGCGTCTCGCGCCACCTCAAGCTGATGAGCGAGGCGGGGCTGATCGAGCGCTTCCCCGACGGGGCCTGGGTGTTCTACCGCCTGCCCGCCGAGGGCCCGCGCCGCAAGCTGGCCGACGCCATCCTCGACCTGCTGAGCGAGACCGGGCAGCCCGACCGCGATTTCCAGCGCCTGGAGGAGGTGCGCGCCGAGCGCGCCGCCGAGGCCTCGGCCTATTTCGAGCGCATCGCCCCGCGCTGGGACGAGATCCGCTCGCTCTACGCGCCGGAGACCAGCGTCGAGGCCGCCGTCGAGCGGGCGGCCGGCCCGGGGCCGTTCCAGCGGGTGGTGGACCTGGGCACCGGCTCGGGCCGCATGCTGACCCTGCTCGGCCGCAAGGCGCGGATGTCCATCGGGCTCGACCTCAGCCAGCAGATGCTGAACATCGCCCGCTCCAACGTCGCCCGCGCCGGGCTGGAGAAGGTCGAGCTGCGCCACGGCGACATCTTCGCCACCCGCCTGCCGGCCCAGTCGGCGGACCTCGTGGTGGTGCACCAGGTGCTGCACTACCTGTCCGACCCCGCCGCCGCCGTGGCCGAGGCCGCGCGCCTGGTTGAGCCCGGCGGCCGGCTGCTGATCGTGGACTTTGCGCCCCACGGGCTGGAGTTCCTGCGGGCGGAACACCAGCACCGTCGCCTCGGGTTCTCCGACGAGGAGATGGATCGGTGGCTGCAGGAAGCCGGACTCGAGGCGGCGTCCTCCACCGCCCTGCAGCCTGACAAGGAAGGCCTGACGGTCAAGATCTGGACCGCCGAGCGGGCCCGCGCCGGCGAGAGCCGCCGGAACGCGGCATGAGCACCCTCGCCGAGGCCCGCGCGCTGCTGCTCTCGCCGCTGGGGCCGGTGGCGCGGGCGGGCGGACGTGCGGGGCGGGATATTCGGGTCAGCTTCGAGTTCTTCCCGCCCAAGACCCAGGAGGCCGAGGAAGCCCTGTGGCGGTCCATCCGCCGCCTGGAGCCGCTGCACCCATCCTTCGTTTCGGTCACCTACGGCGCCGGCGGCTCGACCCGGGAGCGGACCCACCGCACCATCCTGCGCATCCTTGACGAGACAGATCTGAAGCCCGCCGCGCACCTGACCTGCGTCGAGGCCTCCCGCGAGGAGATCGACGAGATCCTGGATCAGTACTGGGAGGCGGGCGTGCGCCACCTGGTGGCCCTGCGCGGCGACCCGCCGGGCGGGGCGGGGCTCGGCGGCGTCTACGTCCCGCAGCCGGACGGCTACGCCAACGCCACGGAACTGGCCGCCGCCGCCTCGGCCCGGCGCCCCTTCGAGATCAGCGTCGGCGTCTATCCCGAGAAGCACCCGGAGAGCCCGTCGATCGCCCACGACATAGATGTGCTGAAGGCCAAGGTCGACGCCGGGGCCACCCGCGCCATCAGCCAGTTCTTCTTCGACATCGACGCATTCCTGCGCTTCGTCGACAAGGCCAGGGCCGCCGGGGTGACGATCCCGATCGTGCCCGGCATCATGCCCGTCACCAACTTCAGGGGCCTCCAGCGGATGGCCGACACCTGCCAGTGCGCGGTGCCGAACTGGCTGTCCAACCTGTTCGACGGTCTGGACCAGGACCCGGACACGCGCCGCCTGATCGCCGGCTCGGTGGCCGCCGAGACCTGCGCGCGGCTGGAGGAAGAGGGCTTCACCGACTTCCACTTCTATACGCTCAACCGCGCCGACCTGGTCTACGCCATCTGCCGCGTGCTGGGCCTGCGCGAGCAGCCGGCGGAGGTAGCCCAATGACCCGGAGCGAGCGCATCGGCGCCCTGAAGCGCATCGCCCGCGAGCGCATCCTGATCCTGGACGGGTCCTGGGGCGTGATGATCCAGCAGAAGGGACTGATCGAGGCGGACTTCCGCGGCGACCGCTTCCACGCCCACAACCAGTCGCTGAAGGGCGACTACGACATCCTCAACCTCACCCGGCCCGACATCGTCAGCGAACTGCACGACGCCTACTTCGAGGCCGGCGCCGATATCGGCGAGACCAACACCTTCACCGCCACCGCCATCGCCCAGGGCGACTACGGCCTCGAGGCCGCGGTGCGCGACATCAACCTGGCCGCCGCCCGGCTGGCGCGCGACAGCGCCGACCGCTGGACGGCCAGAACGCCGGACAGGCCGCGTTTCATCGCCGGCGCGATCGGGCCGCTTAACAAGACGCTCAGCATCAGCCCGGACGTGAACGATCCGGGTGCGCGCGGCGTGACCTGGGACGAGGTCTACGACGCCTACCGCGAACAGGCGCTGGCCCTTCACGAGGGCGGGGTGGACCTGTTCCTGGTCGAGACCATCTTCGACACCCTGAACGCCAAGGCGGCGATCAAGGCGATCCTCGACCTGGAGGACGACGGGCTGGAGCCGCTGCCGATCTGGATTTCCGGCACGGTCACCGACCGGTCGGGCCGCACCCTGTCGGGCCAGACGGTGGAGGCCTTCTGGAACTCGGTCCGGCACGCCCGGCCGTTCGCCGTGGGCCTCAACTGCGCGCTCGGCGCCGACATCATGCGCCCCTACATCGCCGAGCTGTCGCGGGTCGCCGACACCCTGGTCGCCGCCTATCCCAACGCCGGCCTCCCCAACGCCATGGGCGGCTACGACGAGACGCCGGAGCAGACCAGCGGAATGCTGGGCGAGTGGGCGCGGTCCGGCCTGGTCAACATCCTCGGCGGCTGCTGCGGCACCACGCCCGAGCACGTGCGGCTCATCGCCGAAGCCGCGGAAGGCCTGCCGCCGCGCCCGATCCCCGACCGGCCGACCGCCATGCGCCTCTCGGGCCTGGAACCGTTCGAGCTGGCGTCGTGAAGGTCCTGCACTTCGACGATCCCGCCTTCGCCCGGCGCTACGCCGAAGGTCCGAGCCAGTTCGTGCCCGGCTATGACGTCATGCAGCGGATGGCGGCCCAGCTGCTGTCTGAACGCGCGGGCCGGCAGGCCGAGATCCTGGTCCTCGGCGCCGGCGGCGGCCTGGAGCTGGAGGCCTTCTCGCGCATTCAGCCGGGATGGCGCTACGTTGGCGTCGATCCGTCCG
>DASPLM010000188.1:0-2090 GCA_035627575.1 Caulobacteraceae bacterium
CCGGGGTTCCACCACAGCGCCGTCTCGGGCTCCCACCTGTATCCCTGCTCGGCCAGGAAGGCATCGAGGCCGCCGGGCGGCTCGGCATCGGTGAACAACGGGCGCAGTTCGGCGGCGTCGAAGGCGGCGGATTCCTGGCGCAGCACCAGTGCCTGGGGCATCGGCGGCGAGGCCGGGGTCTGGCCCCCGCCTTCACCCTTGTACACGGTCCGATCCCACGACAGCAGCTTGGCCCCGCCTCCCGGGGCGATGGCCGCGCCGACGGCCGCGACCAGGGCCTGGAAGTCGTAATAGAGGCCCCGCACCGTAGGCTTCGGCGGATTGGGCAGGTTCCAGTGCCGGACCTCGCCGGGCAGCCCGGCCAGCCACAGATCGGGCGCTTCGCGGGCCGCGAGGAACTCGGTGCGCTCGGCCGAGAACCAGGTCTTGAGCTGTTCGCCAGTGGCTCCGGCGATCGTCGGGCGGCGGCCATAGGCCACGTCGCAGGCCAGCGTGACATCGCCCCACTGGTCCACCTCCAGCGTCGCCTGATGCTGGACGCGCGGATCGGCCGCGTCGCGGTCATACAGGCTCTTGGCGCTTTCGCGGGCCAGCGTCAGGAAGACGGCCTCGTGCTCGCCGACACGCGGCTGCTCGAGCCGCACGGTCGCGTTGAAATCCTCGACGCTGTAAGGCGCGAGCGGGTCGTCGAGGCCATAGACCTCGCGCCGCAGCACGGTCCCCGACAACGCGGCGACGGCCTCGCGCCAGGTCCGCGCGTCGGGCGCGGCGCCCTGCCAGTCGAAGCAGCTGGGCGGCATGGGGAAGGCGTCGGGATCGCCGTGCCAGTATTCGCGCGCGAACGCGTCCTCCAGCGTCTCGGCCGCCAGCAGGGCACCGGTATGATACCATTCGCGCACATGCACGGCGTCGCCGTCGCCGGTCCCCTGCGCGGCGGTGGCGAAGGGAGCGTCGGCGTTGCGCGTCTCGACCAGCCCGAAGCCGCGGAACAGCCGTTCCTCGGGGTCATAATAGCCGTGGCTGTAATGATACTCGACGACGCGGGAAACCCCGCCGACCTGATCGACGTGCTCGACGCGCGCGACCACCTGCATGGGACTGGCCAGCGAGGTCACCCAGTCGCGCCCCTGGAGCCGGTCGAGCAACTGATAGCGCGCCGAGCTGGCGTAGGAGATGCGGGTCAGCTGGCCGGTGCCGTTGTCCACCTCGGTCAGCATCCAGGGCCGGGTATCGCCCGCCAGGGCGCACACCCAATGGCGGGGCGTGGGCTCGTCGCTGGTGAACACCAGGGCCTGGCAGCCCGACCCGGCCACGTCGGCGGTGCGCAGCTGCCCGATCGACGCCAGCGGGGCCGGAAGTTCGACGAAGACGGGCTCCTGGGTGAAGCCGTTGCCCGCCCGGTTGCGGTAGATGGCGAGCCGGTCAGTATAGGCCACCACCATGTCGGCGCAGCCACTGCCGAACAAATCGGCCAGCACCACCCGCTCGCCCCGCACCGACGACGGCAGGACCGGCGCGGGCAGGTCCACGGGCGCGCCGAAGCGGCCATGGCCCAGATTGGGCCAGCACCGGACCGAGCCGTCGCGCAGCTCGATGATGGGGGCGGTGCCGCCGCCCAGCACGTCGGCGCTGCGCACATTCTCGCCCGCCTGGGGCAGCGTGGTCAGCGGCAACAAATTGTCGCGCGCCCGCCGTAGCGCCGGCGCATAGCCCTCGCGGCCCAGGTTCACATTCACCGTAACCTGCTGCGCCTCCACCCGCAGGCGGTCGCCCCGGCCGTCGCCGGTGACGTCGAGCACCTGCGCCGGCTGCGCGTCGCGGTCGGAAAGCGCATGGGGAAACGGGCGGAAGTTCTCCCAGGAGCCGTCGGCGGCCATGGGATAGAACCCCTCGACCCCGCGCGCCGCCACCAGCAGGGCCAATTGCCCGGCGCCGTCGAGGTCGGCCAGCGAGGCCTTCCCGCCCGCCAGCCCGCCGGCGGGAAAGCCCTGGAAGCCGGTGGCGCCGTAGATCAGCGGCGCGTCTAGCCGGGGCTCGGCCAAGCGGGGCGCCACGTAGGACGTGGTCTTGCCGTCGGCGTAGAGGATGCC
>DASPLM010000189.1:0-2215 GCA_035627575.1 Caulobacteraceae bacterium
TGGCGAAGAAGGCCAGCCTGCCGTCCGGCAGGGCGGCGATGCGGATGTGCTCGTACTCGGCCGGGCGGCCCGGCCGCGCCGTCAGGTTCATGCCCAGCAGGACCCCGCCCTCGGGGCCGATCCACACCTCGCGGGCGGTCGAGCGCTCGCCGACGTGTACCCGGTCGCCCGCCAGCCAGGCCAGGTCCTCGACCGTCGGCGCCGGTCCCGCGCCCATCAGCCACACCGCCGCCGCCATCACCCCGAACCGTCGCATGCGTGTCCTCCCGGCTGCACCGGAGCCCGATGCGCGCGAACCGTCACGCGCCCTCTCCCCGGACGCCCGGTGTTATGGCATAGGCGGGCCATGGATGGACGGTTCGCCTGCGCGGACCGCCTGTTTGGCTGGCCTTTTCGCAGGTACGAATGGCGAAAGAAGAACTGCTCGAGTTTCCGGGGGTGATCTCGGAATTGCTGCCCAACGCAACCTTCCGGGTGAAGCTCGAAAACGATCACGAGATCATCGCCCATGCCGCGGGCAAGATGCGCAAGCACCGGATCCGGGTGCTGGCCGGAGACAAGGTTCTGGTGGAAATGACGCCCTACGACCTGACCAAGGGTCGCATCACCTACCGCTTCAAGTAATGGCGCGCGCGCCGCTCGTGCTCGCCAGCGCCTCGCCGCGCCGGCTCGAGCTGCTGCGCCAGATCGGCGTGGTCCCCGACCGGGTCGAACCCGCCGACGTCGACGAGACCCCGCTGAAGAAGGAAACGCCGCGCCTGCTGGCCCTGCGGCTCGCGCGGTCCAAGGCCCGCGCCGGCGCGGCGGCCGCGCCCGGGTGCTGGGTCCTGGGGTCAGACACCGTGGTGGCGGTCGGCCTGCGCCTGCTGGAGAAGGCGGCCGACGAGGCCGAGGCGCGCCGCTTCCTCGAACTGCTGTCGGGCCGCAACCACAAGGTGCTGACCGCTGTGGCCCTCGTCGCCCCCGACGGCCGCGAGGCGGCGAAGCTGGCCGAGGCCCGCGTGGCCTTCAAGCGGCTCAGCTCCGCCGAGATCGACGCCTACGTCGAGAGCGGCGAGTGGAAGGGCAAGGCCGGCGGTTACGGCATTCAGGGCATGGCCGGCGGCTTCGTTACCGGGATCGTCGGCAGCTACACCGCCATCGTCGGCCTGCCGCTCTACGAGACCCGCTGCCTGCTGGACGGCCTCGGCTGGCGCCCTGAGGCCTGACCGCCTGTTCAACTGCCGCGAACCAGCGACTAATGCTGCCGCGCCGCAACGGGAAGGCGCGGGCGGACGGGCGGAATGCGCAAACTCTACCTCGATCGACTGCCGGGCGAGACCCGCGGCGTGGTCGTCCTGGACGGCCGGCCCGAGCGCCTGCTGATCGAGCGCAGCGGCGAGGACGAGCGGCCGCGCCTGGGCGAACGGTGGCGCGGGCGGATCGGCGCGGCTGCGCCGGGTTTCCGGGGCGTCTTCGTCGACCTGGGCCAGGGGCCTGCCGGACTGATGGCCGCCGAGGCCGGCGGCCCGCCGGTCGAGGGAGCGCTCGTCGAGGTGGAGGTGATCGCCGAGGCGCGTCGCGGGAAGGGGCCATCGGTGCGTCGACGAGGTTCCTCCGACGGCCCACCCGGCCGCGTGTCGGCGCAGGCGCGGCTGGAGGCGCGGCTTCAGGCCTTCGCACCGGACGTCGCCATCGACTCCAGCCCGGCGGCGCGCGCCGTCGCGGACCTCGCCGAGGAGGAGGCCCTGGCGGCCGAGCACCTGCTTGCCGGCGGGCTGAGCCTGGCCGTCGAGCGCACGCGGGGACTCACGGCGGTGGACGTCGATTTCGCTGGCGCGGGGGCGGGCAAGCGCTCGCTGCTGGACGCAAACCTGCGCGCCGTGCGCGAGGCGGCGCGGCTGCTGCGGCTGAAGGCTCTGGGCGGGCTCGCCGTCATCGACCTGATCGGCCGCGCGTCGGAACACCCTCAGATCCTCGCGGCGGCGAAGGCGGCGTTCGAGCCGGACGGCCCGGCCGTGGTGATCGCAGGCCTGAGCCGGCTGGGGGTCCTGGAGCTGTCGCGGCCCTGGGCTGAGACGCCTGTCGCTGAACGCCTCCTGGAGGCCGATGGCCGACCGACCGCCCGCACGGCCGCCCAGCGCCTGCTGCGGGAACTGGATCGGACCGGCCGCGCCGATCCCGGCGCTCGGCTGCAGGCGCGCTGCGCGGCCGATGTGGCGGCGGCGCTCGAACC
>DASPLM010000190.1:0-4857 GCA_035627575.1 Caulobacteraceae bacterium
CGAATGACCTGGGGGCCGCGCACCTTCACCGTCTACGAAGGCGAGCGCGCGACGTACGAAGGCTTCGCCCGCGCCGCCCTGACGCTGGCCCGCGACATGGCTGACCGTGGGGTGACCAAGGGCGACCGCGTCGCCATCGCCATGCGCAACCTGCCCGAATGGCCGGTGGCCTTCTTCGCCGCCGCCCTGGTCGGCGCCATCGCCACCCCGCTGAACGCCTGGTGGACCGGACCGGAGCTGGAGTACGCGCTGGACGACTCCGGGGCCAAGGTGCTGCTGGTCGATCCCGAGCGCCTCGCCCGCCTCGCCCCGCACCTGGAGGGCCGTCCCGCCCTGGAGCACGTCTACGTCACCCGCCTGGAAGGCGCCGTCGCCGATCCACGTCTGAGCCGCCTGGAGGACGTCATCGGCGCGCCCCCCGCGTGGCCGGACCTGCCCGCTGGCGAGATGCCCGCCGTGGAGCTCACCCCCGAGGACGACGCAACGATCTTCTACACCTCGGGCACGACGGGCAAACCCAAGGGCGCGCTGGCCACCCACCGCAACAATACCTGCAACATCCTGGGCCTGGTGTTCTCGGTGGCGCGCAACTACCTGCGCCGCGGCGAGACGCCTCCGACGCCCCAGCCCAGCGACCCGCAGAAGGTCGGCCTGGTGGGCATTCCCTTCTTTCACACCACCGGCTGCCACGCCCTGCTGCTGCCCTCGATGATCCAGGGCGCGAAGCTGGTCCTGATGCGCAAGTTCGACGCCGTCGACGCCATGCGCCTGATCGAGCAGGAGAAGGTCACCAACGCCGGCGGCGTGCCCGCCATCGCCTGGATGATCCTGGAGCACCCCGAGCGCGACAAGTACGACCTGTCGAGCCTGGAGAGCGTCTCCTATGGCGGCGCACCCGCCTCGCCCGAGCTGGTGAAGAAGCTGCTGGACGCCTTCCCCAAGTCCGTGCCCGGCACCGGCTGGGGCATGACCGAGACCGCGGGCGCCCACGTCCACTTCCAGGGCGAGGACTACGTGAACCGCCCCGGCAGCTGCGGCGCGGCGCTGGGCCCCTGCGAGATCAAGATCACCGACGACCAGGGCAACGAGCTTCCCCGCGGCGAGGTCGGCGAACTCCGCGCCTACGGCCCCAACGTGCTGAAGGGCTACTGGAACAAGCCCGAGGCGACCGCCGAGACCTTCGTCGACGGCTGGGTCCGCACCGGGGACCTGGCGAAGATGGACGAGGAAGGCTTCCTGTTCATCGTCGACCGGGCCAAGGACATGCTGATCCGCGGCGGCGAGAACATCTACTGCGTCGAGGTCGAGAACGCGCTCTACGAGCACCCCTCGATCATGGACGCCGCCGTCGTGGGCCGCGCCCACGAGGTGCTGGGCGAGGAGCCCTGCGCCGTGGTCACCACCAAGCCCGGGACGTCCGCCACCGAACAGGAACTGCGCGATCACGTCGCCGAGCGCCTGGCCGGCTTCAAGGTCCCCGTCGCCGTCATCGTCCGCGACGAACCCTTGCCCCGCAACGCCAACGGCAAGATCCTGAAGACGGAACTGAAGGGACTGTTCGCCTAGGGCATCGCCCTACCCCGCCGGGACCGTGGCCTGGGGCGCGGTAGCCGGCGGCGGCATGGACGGATTGGCCAGGGTCTGGATCATGCCGATCGCCAGGGCGACGACGCCGATGAGCGTCAGGCCCAGCAGGATGGACGCGACGATGTTGAAGGCGCCGAGCTTGCCGGTGTTTTCCATGGGATCCTCCTCTGGTTTCCGAACCCGCCGCGGGGCGGATGGTTTCGCCGGCGACGGAGTTGGCCCCCGCGCCCGTTTGATCGGGAAAGCAGGGCCGCTTTGACCGTTCGGAGTTCTACCATGAAACGACCCCTTCTCCTCGGCGTTGGCGCAGCCCTCGCCCTCGCCACCGCCGCGCTGGCGCAGACCTCGCCCGGTCCGCAGGCGCACGGCCGCGCCGACGCGGACCGCGACGGCCGCGTCACCCTGGCCGAGCAGCAGTCCGCCCTGAAGGCGCGCTTCGCCCGCCTCGACGCCAACAAGGACGGCCGCATCACAAGGGCCGAAGCCGAAGACGGCCACGCCCAGCGGCGCGAAGCCCGTCAGGCCCGCCGCGCCGACCCGGCGCAGCGCGCCCAGCGGTTGGAGCAGCGCTTCGCCAGGCTGGACACCGACGGCAGCGGCCAGATCTCCAAGGCCGAGTTCACGGCCCACGCCGGCAAGATGGGGGAACACCGCGGTGGACGCGGCGGGCGTCATGGCATGCGCGGCGGCCGCGGAATGGGCGGGGCGCACATGTTCGACCGCCTGGACGCCAACAGGGACGGCGCCGTGACCAACGCCGAGCTCGACCAGGCAACAGCCGCCCGCTTCGCCCGGGCGGACGCGAACAAGGACGGCGTGATCAGCGCCGAGGAGCGCAAGGCGCGCCGCGCCGAGCGCCGCGAGCACAAGCCGGTCCGCGACTGACCCGGAGGGGGTCCGCCTCTGCGGGGGCGGATCCCCTCAGCCGCCGAACAGTCCCGTCGCCCAGCCGGCGCCGAACGCCATGCTCACCGCCAGGGCGGCCACAAAGCCGGCCCAGCCCACCGCGACGAGTGCGCCGACGGCCACGAACACGCCGTCCCGCTGGATCAGCCCCACGCACATCAACGCCACCGCCAGCGACGGTACGGTGTTGGTGAAAGGGATGATGATGGTCACGATGGCGAGTATCATGAACCCGGCGGCGAAGCGATCGCCCGGGCCGTCGGCGAGCTTCGCCGCCCGGGGTCTGGACACCCGCTCGAACCAGCGCATCCGCTTGTCGGCGAATCCCGCCATGCGCTCCAGCCAGCCCTTGGGAATGCGGCGACCGCCAACCGACGAGGGCAGCCACGGCTCCTGCCGCCCGAGCAGCATCTGCCCCGCGAGCAGCAGCATCGGCACGCCGAGCACCTGCGGCACGCCGTAAAGCGCCGGGACGAGGCACGGGATGGAGAGGACCAGGATGGCGACGCCGTAGGCCCGCTCGTCCAGGTGATCGAGCACCTCGTTCAGGGTCATGCCGTCGGGACCGGCGCCATCGGCGAGCCGGCTCACCACCTCGACGAACCCCCGGTCGCTCTGGTCGATGATCCGACTGGTCATTCACGCGCCCGGCTGCGAGCCATTGGAAGCCCGCGCACCGCCTCCGGGTTCCCGGCCGGTTACTGGAGGTCCTCGCCGACGAGGCTCACGGCATAGCCCGCCGCCTCAAGACGGCGAACGATCGCGGCAAACCGGCCGTAAGGCGTCTCGGCCTCGGCGCGAACCGCAACGCGACGATCTCCGCTGACGGACGCCAGGTCCGCCAGCAGGGTCGCCTGCGAACTCGGGCGACTCCCCTCAGCCACATTCCCGACGCTGAGGGAGCCGTCGAGGGCGATGGACACGAACGGCTGCCTGTTCTTCGAGATCTGCTCCCAGCAGCACACTCCGCCGGGCCCCGGCGGGTAGTCCAGCGCCATGGAGGCCGTCCTGGCCGGGACAACGCTCATGAGCAGGGCGGTCAGGCCCAGCAGCACGCCCAGGAACGGCGTCACGTTGATGCGGCTTTCCAGCGGCGCGGTGGGTATCATGGCTCCTCCGAAGCGGAGCAGGAACCCGGATTACGGCGTTCGGAAGGCGACCCCGCAACGAAAACAGCCGGCCCCCTTCGGAGCCGGCTGTCGCGTCGTCAGCGGATCGGACGGGAGGAGCTCCCGCCCGTGTCGGATCAGAAGCTGCGGAAGATCGAGCCCATGCCGCCGTTGAAGGAGGCGCCGTTGCGGTCGCGGTCCTTCAGCGAGCCGCCGAAGTTCCAGCGCACGCCGACCATCCAGGTGTTCACGTCCACGTCGGCGTCGTCGAACTGCACCGAGTCGAAGGTGGTGTAGAGGCTGACCGGAGCCTGTTCGATCTGCCACTCGGCGCCGACGCCGAACGTCATGCCGTCGATGTCGATGCCGGCGGTTTCCGCGTTGAAGGCGCCGAGGCGGCCGTCGAAACGCAGGTTGTCGGTGGCGAAGAAGCGGCCCTCGACGTTGGCGCCCCACACGTCCACGTCGACGTCGTCGACGGTGCCGTAGGAGACGCTGCCGGCGATGGTCACCTGCTCGAAGTACTTGGCGCCTTCGACGCCGAGGTTCCAGGCGGTGTCGCCGTCCAGTTCGGTGCCGCCGACGAAGCCGCCCAGCGCCCACTCGTCGTTACGGGTGAAGACGTGGACCGTGCCGGTGAAGGCGTCGGAGTCCAGGTCGTCGGACGAGACGTAGGCGCCGTCCAGCTGGATGCCGATGGTTTCGTTGGCGTCGAAGGCCACGGCGCCCTCGATGCCCCAGGAGTCGCCGTCGGCGTCGCCGAACGGGGTGTCGACTTCGGTGTTGCCGTAGGCGGCGCCGATGTAGCCGGTGGCTTCCTGGGCCATGGCCGGAGCGGCCAGCATGGCGGCGGTCAGGGCGGCGGAGACGAGCAGTTTCTTGTTCATTTTCTTTGATCCTTTGCGCCGATCGGGAAGCGATCCCGAGCGGGGGGCGGGCTGTAACGCCGCGCCTGCCCCACTGCAAAGTTAGAAAACTGTCATTTTGCCGCACCGCAGCATGGTGTGGCGCCGCCGCTACGCCATTGCGGCAGAGCCGGCGTTTTCGCGCCGCAGTCGGGCCACAAACCCCGTGTTTGGCCCTATTTCCGCCTCAGGCTCCAAACGCGCGGAGCCTGGTGCGGACGGTGGGAATCGAACCCACACTCCCTTTCGGGCGACGGATTTTAAGTCCGTTGCGTCTACCAGTTCCGCCACGTCCGCTTACCGCCCGCCCTCTATAGCCGACGGGCCGGGGCGCGCCAGCGGCGACGGCG
>DASPLM010000191.1:0-2565 GCA_035627575.1 Caulobacteraceae bacterium
TTCCCAGCCGAACATGCCCAACCCCCGTCGCGGCGGAACGCGACCGCCTGGTTTCATCCTTCAAACGACAGCCGGGGGGTGTTCGCAAGCGGGGCGAAGCGGTTAGATGAAGATCACGGTTCGGCCGGAGAGGCCGCAGTACGCGTGAGGCGGGGGTACATGGTCACGATCACCGACAGTCAGACGGCGCTGGCGACGGAGCAGCTGGCGAAGACGGCCCGGGCGGCGGAGCAGGCCGGCGATTTCGACCGGGCGCTGGGCTTCTTCCGCGGGCTGTGCGAGGTCGAGCCGGCCAACCCCGTCTGGGCCTTCGACGCCGTCCGCGTCCTGAACAAGTCCGGCCGCGCCGCGGAAGCCGCCGAAGCCTTGCGCCAAGCCATGCGCAAGTGGCCCGACGCGTCCCGCCGCCCCGAAATACGCGCCATCCTGCCCGTCGTCGCGCCGAGCGAAGAACAGCACCGCACGGCGCTGGGCGCCGACTGCCCGCCGGACGAGGCGCTGAAGCGCCCCCTGATCAAGGACGATGCGTCGGAGGACTTCATCGTCGGGCTGGGCGGCCGGAAGGCGGCCGTGCTGGTGTTCACGGGCCTGGCCGACCGCATCGTCATGCCTCTGCCGCTGTTCGACCGCTACCTGGCCGAACTGGACCTGACCGCCATCTACCTGCGCGACCGCAAGCGCATCGGCTTCTTCAACGGCGTGAAGTCGCTCGCCGACGACTACGACGGCACGATCGCCAAGCTGAAGGAGGTGCTCGGCGCCGCAGGCGTGGAGAACGTGCACACGCTAGGCAATTCGGCCGGCGGCATCGGCGCGGTGTCCTACGGCATCGACCTGGGCGCCCGCACGGCGCTCGGCTTCTCGGCGCCGGTGTCGATTACGCGCCAGGCGGCCGACCTGGACCGTCGCACGGCCGTTTTCGCCGAGCGCCTGCTGGGCGACGTGCCGCCCGAGCGCCGCGACCTGCGCCAGCGGCTGATGGAGCGGGAGGGCGCCACCGCGGTGCACCTGTACTACGGCTCGGAAATGCCTGAGGACCTCTATCACGCCAGCACGCTGGACGGGGTTCCGGGCGTGACCCTGCACCCCCTGCCGGGCCTCGGCGGACACGGCGCCCTGTTCCGCATGGCCGAGACCGGCGGCCTGCGGAACCTGTTCCGCGAAACCTACGGCGCGGCGTGACCGCCGCTCCAACGCCGCATCGAGGACCAGCCCCC
The DNA here is from genome assembly GCA_035627575.1 of Caulobacteraceae bacterium. GTDB lineage: Bacteria > Pseudomonadota > Alphaproteobacteria > Caulobacterales > Caulobacteraceae > JAEZEZ01. The sequence goes on from DASPLM010000191.1 coordinate 1,218, forward strand.
ATGGTCGATCAGGCCACCCAGTCGCCCGCCGAGGCCGTCGCCCAGCTCCAGTCCACGGCCCGCATGGCCGAGGAAGCGGGCGACCTCGACCGCGCGCTCGGCTTCTTCCGGGCCCTGCGGCAAATCCAGCCCCGCCACCACCGCTGGGCTTTCGAGGAGGTGCGGCTGCTGCGCAAGGCCGGCCGGGCCGCGGAGGCGGCGGACGCCCTGCGCGAGGCGCTGAAGCGCTGGCCCCGCGCCCTCTATCGGGACGACGTGAAGGCGATGCTTCCGGAGGCCGCGCCCAAGGAAGGTCGCGCCATCAAGGCGCTCGGCGACGACATTCCGTCGGACAAGGAACTGCGGCGCCCCCTCGTCGAGGACGACGGAGCTGCCGACTTCATCATGGGCGAAGGCGGCCGCAAGACGGCTGTGATCGTCTTTACCGGCCTGGCCGACCGCATGGTCATGCCCCTGCCGGTCTTTGACCGGTTCCTGGCCGAGCTGGACGTCACCGGCATATACCTGCGGGACAGGCGCCGGATCGGCTTCTTCAAGGGCGTGAAGTCGCTGGCCGACGACTACGAGGGCACGATCGAGCGCCTTGAGGACCTGCTCGCCGAGAAGGGCGTCCGCACCGTTCATACCCTGGGCAACTCGGCGGGCGGCATGGCGGCGGTGTCCTACGGCATCGATCTCGGCGCCCGCACGGTGATGGGGTTCTCGGCCCCCGTGGCGCTCGTGGCCGCAACCAAGGACGTCGACCGGCGCGTGGCGGTCTTCTCCGACCGGATTCTCTACGGCGTGCCTGAGTCCCGTCGCGACCTGCGGGGTCGCCTGGCCGCCGCGCCGCAGACGACGGTCAAGCTGTTCTACGGCGCCGACATGCCCGAGGACCGCTACCACGCCTCGGCCCTCGAGGGCCTGCCGAACACCGAACTGCATCCGATCCAGGGCATGGCGGGCCACGGGGCTCTCTACCGCGTGGCCGAGACCGGCCAATTGCGCCCGATGCTGCGCGCGACCTACGGCGCGCCCGACGAGGACTGATCACGCTGCATCACAACTCGATCACGGCTCCGTGATTTAGCCGTAATCCGTCAGCAGCCTCCTCTCCGGGCCTGGGGTAGGAGCACTCGACGATGAGACGGACCCTGCTCGTGCTCGCCCTGGTCGCTTCGGCGGCCGCGGCCTGCCAGAAGAAGTACGAATCCGGCGCCGCCGCGCCCGCCGCCGAGGCGGTCGCGACCGACTCCGCTTCGGACGCCGGAGACGGTGAAGCGGCCTCCGCCGTAGTGGCCGGGCGGACCGCCGCGACGCCGGCGCCCGTCAGCCTGCCGATGCTGGCCTACGCCTACGACTTCGACCT
>DASPLM010000192.1:0-8129 GCA_035627575.1 Caulobacteraceae bacterium
GAAGGCGACGGTGCCGTCGATGGGGTCGACCACGAACTGGCGTGGCGTCGTCAGGCGCTCGGGCCCGTCGGCGGTCTCCTCTGAAAGCCAGCCGTAATCGGGCCGTACCTCGCGCAGGCGGCGCTTCAGCAGGTCGTCGACCGCCATGTCGGCGTCGGTCACCGGCGAGCCGCCGATCTTGGAGTAGATCTTCAGGCCCTTGCGCCGATAGTCCAGCGCCAGGGCGCCGGCCTCGGCCGCCGCGTCCTTGAGAAGGTCGAGGTCCGCCGTCATTTGCCGGCGATGGCCATGCCCTCGACCATCAGGGACGGCGCGTTCATGGAGCCGCGGAACTCGAGGTCGGAACCGGGGATCATGCGGCGGTAGATGTCCGGGAGGGCCCCGGCGACGGTGATCTCGGTCACCGGATAGGCCAGTTCGCCGTCCTCGAACCAGAAGCCCGAGACGCCGGCCGACCAGTCGCCGGTGTTGGCGTTGATGGACGGTCCGAACATGGCGGTGATCAGCAGGCCCTTGCCCGCGTCCGCCATCAGGCCCGCAAGATTCCGCTGGCCGGGAAGGATGTGCAGGTTGTGACCCGAGACGCCGGCCGGGCCGGCCAGGCCGCGCGAGGCGTGGCCGGTGCTGGCGAGGCCGAGCTGCTTCGCGGAGGAGGTGTTCAGCAGCCAGGTGGTGAGCACGCCGCGGTCGACGATGGCCCGCTCCTCGACCTGCACGCCCTCGTCGTCGAAGGGGGTCGAGCCGAGGCCGCGCGGACGGAAAGGATCGTCCACCAGGGTGACGGCGTCGGAGAAGACCTGTTCGCCCAGGCGGTCCTTCAGGAAGGACACGCCGCGCGCGATCGCCGGTCCCGAAATGGCGCCGACGAAGGACGACAGCAGGGAGGCGGCGATGCGGTTCTCGATGATGACCGTGGCGGTCTGGCTGTCGATCTTGCGGGCCCCGAGGCGCTTGACGGCGCGCTCGCCGGCCAGCCGGCCGATCTCGGCCGGCGCGGGCAGATCGGCGGCCCAGCGGGCGCTGCGGCCCTCGCCGCCCCGCTCCATGGCCGAGCCCTCGCCGGCGATGACGCTGGCGGAGACGGAGGAGGCGCTGCCGCGGTGGACGCCCTCGAAGCCCGCGGAGGTGACGAGGCGCCAGCCGCCCGAGGTCCAGGAGGCCGAGCCCCCTTCGGAGTTGGCCACGCCGGGGACGGCGCGGGCGGCTTCCTCCGCCTCGCGGGCGCGGGCCTCCAACTGTTCGGCGGAGAACTCGGCGGGGTCGAACAGGTCGAGGTTGCGGGGCTCATCGCGCGCCAGCAGCTCCTCCGGGGCGAGGCCGGTGAACGGGTCCTCGGGCGCGAGGCGGGCCATGGCCACGGCGCGCTCGACCAGCCGGTCGGCGGTCTTCTCCGACAGGTCGGAAGCCGAGACGCTGGCCTGGCGCTGGCCGATCCAGACGCGAAGGCCCAGGTCCCGCGACTCCTCGCGCTCGACCTCCTCCAGCGCGCCCAGCCGCACGCCCACGGACAGGGACTGGCGCTCGGCGATGACGGCTTCGGCGGCGTCGGCGCCGGACTTCAGGGCTTTGCGGACGAGATCGTGGGGAAGGTGGGCGAGGGGATCGGACATGTGCGGGCGGATATGGCGGGGGGCGGCCGCGCTGGCAAGCGCGGCGCGGCCGAACCTCGCCTCAACGCTCCGGCTCAGGGAAGGTTGATCTCGCGGCCCACCGGGTACAGCAGCCAGCGGTCGTCGAAGAACGGCGTGCGCTCGTAGAACCAGGACAGGCGCGCGTCCGGGTTCCTGGCGAATTCCGGATCGGCGGCCAGCTTCGCCTCGAACTCGGCCTTCAGGGCGGAGTCGGCGGCCAGCATGCGCTCGGCCATCGGGGCGATGGCGTAGCCCTCGATGTACTCGGTGCGCTGGGTGATTTCGGGGAAGAAGCCCCAGCCGAACAGGCTTTCGTCCGACTCCGGCTCCAGCAGGAGCATGGCCAGTTGCCCCAGCGGCTGGTCGGTGGGCACGCGCACCGAGCCGGCAGGATAGACCTCGTTGCGGCGGGTCCGCCCGGCGACGGAGCCGGTCATCTGCACGTGGCCCTCGCTGGCCTGGGCCGCGGGCTTGACGTCCTTGAGGCGCAGCATTTCCACCGACACCGTGCGCGGCTGGTCGATCGCCTCCATGCGGATGCCGTGGACGCGCAGGCGCTCGATCACCTCGGGCTTGGTCGCCGGCACCCAGTAGGCGTCAGGACGGCTGAGCTCGACGCCGGGCTGGGAGTAGAACACCGGCAGCTTGATCGGCTTGCCCGCCTTGCCCAGCCAACGGACCTCCTGGCGGCCCGAGGCCGGTGAGTCGTAGAGTTCGTAGGCGATGGGCAGGTGCTCGCGCTCGCCGCCGGGCGCGGTGGGGAAGCGCCAGCTGCCCATGATCGTGGCGCTGCGGCGTGCGCGGTCGGCGTCGGTGGCGGCCTGCAGCTCGGCGCCATGCTCGGCCAGGGCGCGGATGGATTCCTCCAGCAGCACGTAGGTGCCGAGCACGCGTTGCCTGTACGGCTTCAGCGAGTGGTTCTCGACCAGCACCGTGGCCATGCCCACCGCGTCGCCGTAGCCGGTGGAGAATCGCGGCGGGGAGGCGGTGGCGCCCAGGCCCGCGGCCATGTTGCGGTCGTCGACGGCGAAGATCAGCGGGCCGGGAATGTGGCCGGCGGCCTTCAGTCCCCGGTTCAGCCGCTGCGTGTAGGCGCCCTCCAGCCACTTGCCGATCTCGGGCGAGCGGGCGTAGCGGCCCTCGTAGGCGGCAAAGCCGAAGGTGATGTCGTAGGCGTAGTCGACCCCGTCGGTGACGTGCAGGTCGAGGTACAGGTCGGGATCGTACTTGCGGATCAGGCCGATCATCGCCCGCATCTCGGGGCTGTCGACCTTGGCGTAGTCGCGATTGAGGTTCAGGTTCTGGGCGGTGGTGCGCCAGCCCTGGCTGACCGGGCCGCGCTGGTTCGGGCGCGAGTACGGACCGGTCCGCTCGTGGCCGTCGACGTTGAAGATCGGCACGAAGATCAGGTTCACCCGGTCGAGCAGGTCGTCCCTGCCCTTGAAGGCGATGTCGCGGAGCAGCATGAGCCCGGCGTCCTTGCCGTCGATCTCGCCCGAGTGGATGCCGCCCTGGAACAGCATCACCGGCTTGTTCGGATCGAAGGCCGCGCCGTCCTTGCTGACGAGGACAGCGACCAGGTCGCGCCCCTGCGGGGACCGCCCGAAGGTCTCGACACGGATGAGGTCCGAGGCGGCGTCCATCTTCGCCACGAAGGCCATGGTCTCGGCGTAGGACGGCGTGGCGGTGAGGCCGGTGGTTTCCGACGGCGTGATCCAGGGATCGTTCGCGCGCGCCATCAGCCGCTCGCTCTTGCCCTTCCAGACCGGAGCCGGAGGCAGGATGTCGCCCTCCCAGGGCCGCGGTTGCGAGGGCGTGGTCTGGGCCATGGCGGGGCTTCCGAGCGCGAGGGCGAGGAGGACGGCGAGGGTGTGGCGCATGGATGTCTCTGAGCTTGGCGGTGACGCTTAAGTCGCGGTTCGGGCGGCTTTATCAAGAGGACTTGCGATGGCCGACGCGGGATCGTCCGCGAACGCCTGCCCGCCTGCGTCGTCCTCGAGGAAAGCCAGGTCGCCGGCCGCGTCCAGCCGCACGTCGTCGACGCCGAGCCCGTCGAAGGGGTTCTCCAGCCCGTCCTGCACATTGTCGAGGCCGACCAGCACCAGGGCGAAGGCCAGCGCCACGCCGTAGCCGAACAGCGCGTGGCCCGCCTCGGCGGCGACGTGGGCGTAGTAGGGCGCGAACAGCACCGGCAGGACGTTCAGGAACACCTTGGAGTAAGCCCGCAGGGAATCGGCGGTCCGATAGTCGGCGATCGCGCGCAGGCGCTCGAACTCGCGGACGCCGTGGTTCAGGAACTGCTGCGCGCGCGACGTCTCGGAGCCCGAGACGCCGAGCGTCTTCAGCGCCTCGATGCTGGCCGACATGTCCGAGAAGCCGCGCGCGACCTCCGCCCGGGCGGCCGCGCGATCAAGCGGCGGGCTGCGCAGCGCGCGGGCGAGCGCAGCGCCGAACCGGCGGACGAGGGCGCCGGCGCGCTTGGCGCTGGGCTGGTCCGTCGGCGCACTCCAGTCTCGGTGGGCGTAGTAGATCGAGGCCAACACGCCGCGCAGATTGGCCAACGCCTCCAGGGCCTGCTCGCGCCGGCGGTGGGCCGCAGCGATGCCGAAGGCCGTGGGGAACACGACCGCGATGGCGATGAGTTCGGAGGGGAGGTCGGCGCGGACGTCGAAGCGCAGGCACGCCCAGGTCGCCGCGAGCGCCAGCAACGCCACCGCCAGCACGTGCAGGTCGAAGATGCGCCGCCAGATCAAAGGCCCGGTCCCTCGAAGTCCCCGACGCCTTCTTACGACCCGCCGCGCCGCGAGAACAGCGTTCAGGCCGGGGTCGGCGGCCGGAAGCTCGCCGCGGCCGACCACAGGTAGAGCGAGATATTGGCCGCCAGCACCGCGGCGTTCACCCTGCGGTTCTGCACGAAGGCCAGGACGGCGAGGGTGATCACCAGGAACGAGAAGTAGAAGTTCGGCATCATGAACTCGGGCGTCAGGAAGTGCCCGGGCAGGATCCCGCTCCACAGGTACATGATGACGTTGCTCAGGATCACGCCGCCGAAGACGAAGCGCTTGCGGGCCTCGTAGTGCAGGTCCAGCGAAGCCCAGGTCTCGTCGTCCTCGGGGAAGACGAAGGAGGCTGCGGCGAAATAGGTGAGGGCGATGACCATGCCCAGCACCAGCAGCCCGTAGCTGAACGGCACGTCCCGGAACGACGTCCAGGCCCAGGCCCAGAAGGTGGAGATGTCGAAGAGGATGAACAGGGCCAGCAGCGGCGTGAGGTAGCCCAGTCCGCTCCATCCCCGCAGCTTCAGCGCCTTGACGAAGCCGACCAGGACCACGGCGACCGAGAGGCTGAGCAGCAGGCCGTAGAAGGAGAAGAAGAACTCGAACGGACTCACGCGCGCCCCCCGGCTATTTCGCATTGAGAGCTTAGCGGACGCGTGGCGCGGCGTCCTCGTCCTTCGACAAGCTCAGGATGAGGACGAATGGAAGGGCGCTAATCCAAGGGGGCCCCGCCGTTGAAGTGGCCTCATCCTGAGCCTGTCGAAGGACGAGGCGGGCCAGCGACGCTCAGGACATGGACCTCTGGTCCGGGGCCCCGTCCGAGCGCATGCGCCCAGAACACGCACCCGCCTGCTGCGGGAGCATGTCCCCTATTTCCAGATCGGCTTGCCGTCCCCCGGCAGCCCCAGCCGTCCCCACATCTCGCTGACCCGCTCGACCACCGCGTGGTCCATGCGGATCTCCTGGCCCCATTCCCGCGTGGTCTCTCCGCCCGTCTTGTCGGTGGCGTCCAGCCCGATCTTGGACCCGAGGCCCGACACCGGCGAGGCGAAGTCGAGGTAGTCTATGGGGGTGTTCTCGATGACGGTGATGTCGCGGGCGGGGTCCATCTTGGTGGAGACCGCCCACATCACGTCCTTCCAGTCGCGGGCGTCGATGTCGTCGTCCACGACGATGACCCACTTGGTGTACATGAACTGGCGCAGGTAGCTCCAGACGCCCAGCATCACGCGCTTGGCGTGGCCGGGATAGGCCTTCTTCATCGACACCACGGCGATGCGATAGCTGCAGCCCTCGGGCGGCAGCCAGAAGTCCGTGATCTCGGGGAACTGCTGCCGGATCAGCGGGATGAACACCTCGTTGAGCGCCTCGCCCAGCACCGAGGGCTCATCGGGCGGGCGGCCGGTGAAGGTAGTCAGGTAGATCGGGTCCCGGCGCATGGTGATGGCGCTGACCTGAAAGACCGGGAACTTCTCGACCGAGTTGTAGTAGCCCGTGTGGTCCCCGTACGGCCCCTCGTCGGCGTACTCGTCCAGCAGGACGTGGCCCTCGATGACGATCTCGGCCTGGGCCGGCACCATCAGCGGCACGGTCCTGGCCGGCACGAGGTCGAGCTTGGCGCCGCGCAGCAGGCCGGCGAACTGGTACTCGGACAGGGTGTCCGGCACCGGCGTCACGGCGGCGAGGATGGTGCCCGGGTCCGCGCCGATGACGGCGCAGGCGGGCAGGGGCTCGCGGGCGCCCGCCTTCTTGTGCCGGGCATAGTGCTGGGCGCCGCCGCGGTGCGCCAGCCAGCGCATGATGCAGCGGTCCTTGCCCAGCACCTGCATGCGGTAGATGCCGAGGTTGAAGTCGTCCTCCCGCGCCGTGCCCGGCCCCTTCGTCACCACCAGCGGCCACGTGATGAGCGGCGCCGGCTCGCCCGGCCAGCAGGTCTGGATCGGCAGCTTGTTGAGGTCGATCTGGTCGCCCTTGAGCACCACTTCCTGGACGGCGGCGCGCTTGACCGTATTGGGGCGCATCGACAGCACCGACTGCATCGTCGGCAGCATGGCCATGGCGTCCTTGAGGCCTCGCGGGGGCTCGGGCTGCCGCAGGAAGGCCAGCAGTTCGCCGACCTCGCGCAGTTCGCCCGCCGTGGTGCGGGGCTGGCCGCCCAGCGTCACCCCCATGGCCACGCGCTTCACCGTGCCGAACAGGTTCACCAGGCACGGCATGTCCGAGCGCTCGCCGTCGGCGCGGATCACGTTCTCGAACAGCACAGCGGGTCCGCCGGTCGCCAGCAGGCGGGTCTGGATCTCCGTCATCTCCAGCACGGACGAGACCGGCTCGCGGACCCGCACCAGCTCGCCGTCGGCTTCAAGGCGGCTGATGAACTCGCGCAGGGATCGGTAGGCCAAGGCGACGCTCCGGGCGGATGGAAGGCGGGCGGAAGCTAGGGGCAAACCGCGGCCGAGGTAAGAGGTGTTTCAAGCGGAGCGATATGCCGACAGGATGCGCCGTCGATCCGGAGCACGCCAATGCGCATCGCCGTCGTCCGCCGCCTTGTCCTTGCCGCTCTCGCAGCCAGCGCGCCAACCGTCGCCGCCGGACAGGACCTCGTCATCCCGCCCGTCCAGACGCCGAGCCTGCCGGCGGAGGCTGCGTCGGCGGCCGGATTCGTCCCCAAGGGCTGGGCGCTGGACGGGCAGCGTTCGACGGACCTGAACGGTGACGGGCGGACCGACCTTGTGCTGGTGATTCACGGCAAGGACCCGAGGCTGGTCATCCGCAACGAGCGCCTGGGCGTGCGGGAGATGGACACCAACCCGCGGGTCCTCGTCGTGGCCTTTGGCAAGCCGCAGGGCGGCTACCGCCGGGTGCTCGCCAACGAGACCCTGATCACGCGCCGGACCCAGCCCAACATCGACGACGTCTGGGATGCGGACTCCGGCCTGACCGTCGGCAAGGGCGTGTTCCGGGTGCGGCTGAACCTCTTCGCCAACGCCGGCGGCTGGTCGGCCGGACCGACCGAGTACACCTTCCGCTGGCAGAACGGACGCTTCGAGATGATCGGCTACGACTCCACGACCATCCATCGCGCCACCGGCGAGGTGGACGAGGTCAGCATCAACTACTCGACCGGCAGGGTGAAGCTGACCAAGGGCAACATCGAGCACGACCGGGAGACGGTGCGCTACGAGACCCTGAAGGACCGTCGGATGCGCTCGATCGACGAGATTGGCGACGGCCTGGAGTTCGACGCCGGGTACAGGGGGTAGGGAACGGCGACCGCGACGGGAACCGGCCGGGTCCTCGCCGGGTCCTAAGGGGTGAGCCTCAAAGGAGACCCCCATGGCCAGCGTGAAGGACCCCAATGTCACCGTCGACGACCCCGACCGCCCGAGCGGCGACCCGCGTTCGTTCGATGAGAACGCCCCGTCGCGGATGCGGTCGCGCGAGCGCGGCGCCCGCGCCGGTGATCCGGATGCGGACTCGGTGATGCCGGGTCGCGAATTCGGCGCCGGCGAGCAGGTGGACGACGGTCCGGGCGGCGCGAAGGGGCCGCGGCCCGGCAGCGGCTCGGACAGCCGTCGCTGACGGATCGGCCTACTCGCCGCCGTCCCCGTTGATCGGATTGGTGGTGAACGGATCCTCCGGGTTCGGCTGGGGAATCCGGATGGCCGGCTCGGCGACGTTGGGCAGCGGCGCGGCGGGCGTGGTCGGGACCAGGATCGGCGCT
>DASPLM010000193.1:0-2426 GCA_035627575.1 Caulobacteraceae bacterium
GGATCGCCGACGAAGACGATGCGGCCGAACTCGGCGTCGTCGATCCCGCCGCCGACGTGGTCGAACACCTGGCCCGCGCGGTTGGCGTAGAGCGCGTTCAATCGGAAGTCGCGGCGCTGGGCGTCCTCGGCCCAGTCCGTAGAGAAGGCGACGGTGGCGTTGCGGCCGTCGGTGGAGACGTCCCGGCGAAGGGTGGTGATCTCGAACGGCCGGTGATCGGCGATGGCCGTGACGGTGCCATGGTCCACGCCCGTCGGCACGGCCCGCAGCCCGGCCGCCTCGATCGCCCGTGTCACCCGCTCCGGCGTCAGCACCGTGGCGATGTCGATGTCGCTGGCCTTGAGCCCCATCAGGGTGTTGCGCACGCAACCGCCCACGAAGCGCGCGCAATCAGCCCCTCCCTCCGCCTCGAGCGCGTCGAGAACGGCGAGGGTGGCGCGGTCTGTCATCCAATCCTGGGACGGGAGGCGAGTCATGACCTCTATCTATGGCGCCACGTCGGAAAATGCCTCCCTCGCCGCGCCATTGGGCAACTCTTCTTTTGCGGGTCTTGATACGTCATACGCGTTCACGTTGCCGCCACCGCCGCGGTCCGATAGGTTGCCCCCGCGAGGCCGGCCGGGCCGCCGTGGCTCGGGCTCCGCGCCCTCGCAAAGCGAGGAGAACGACATGTCTCTGACTGAGCAAACCGCCAGCCGCTGCTTCGGCCACGCCAAGGCTCGCGAACTGTCCGCGGCCGAGATCGACCAGGTCGCCGGCGGTCCGACCTACACCAACGTCTCCATGGTCGAATGGATCGACGAGGACGGCGACGGCATGCCCGATGGCATGGACTTCGGTCACACCGACTACGACCACTGGAACCCCTGACGCCAAGGGACCGGCGGACCGGGCGACGCGTCCGGCCCGCCGGCCCGACCGGCGGGAGCACCCGCGCCGGCGGGCAGTCGACGAGCACCGCCCTGCCGTCCTGGCTGCATACGGAAATGCTACACGTATTAATTGCAGCGGGGCGAGCACTCAACTACGGTGCTGGGACGGGCGCGGCCAGGCCGGGTGGCCTGGGTTCCGGACGCTCGCTAGTGAGGAGAACGCCATGTCATCGCAGGAAAATCGCTGCTTCGGCCACGCCAAGTCGCGCGAACTGTCCTCGGCCGAGATCGAACAGGTCGCCGGCGGCCCGACCTATACGGGTATCGAGAACCTGGAGTTCAACGACATCGACGGCGACGGGTTCGCCGACGAGATGAAATTCCAGTACGGCGACTCCTGGCCCTGATCGAGGCGAACGGCACGCGGCGGCCCGTCGGACCTTCCGGCGGGCCGCCGCCCCCCTTGGAGGCTCCATGGCCGACATCCTCATCTGCAGCCATGCCGGCGACGCCCACACCGAAGCGGTGATCTCGGGACTGGGCGCGCTCGGAGAATCGGCCGTGCTGTGGCAGCCCGGCGACTTTCCCGCCGAGCAGGCGGTGTCGATCGCGATCGGGACCAAGGGGGCCGACAGTCATTCTGTGGACGTGAACGGCGCATCGTTCACGCTGGACCGCGTGAAGACCGTGTGGCGACGGCGTCCCCGACCGCCCCGCCTGTCGCCCGCGCTCGATCCCCGTGACCGGGAGTTCGCCGGCGACCAGGCACGGCAACACATCGACGGCTTCTTCACGACGGCCGCGCCGGACGCGCTCTGGGTCAATCCGCCCTCGGTTGCGGCCCAGGACCTGAACAAGCCGTTGCAGTTGCGGTGGGCGCTGGACGCCGGCCTCGCCATTCCGCCGACGCTCATTTCGAACTCGCCGGAGCGGATCCGCCGCTTCTTCGACGCCCACGGCGGCGACGTGATCTTCAAGCCCTACAAGGGCGGACTGTGGGCGCCCGAACAGGGGAACGGCGGCGTGCGCGTGAACTTCACCACGGCCGTCAGCCGCGAGGATCTGACCGACAGCGAGGCCCTGGCCCACTGCCCCGGCATCTTTCAGGCGCGGGTTGAAAAGGCCTGGGAACTGCGGGTCACGGCGATTGGAGGCAACCTGTTCTGCGTCCGTATCGATCCCCCTGCCGGCGCCGAACGGCCCCTCGACTGGCGGACCACGGGCATCCGCCTCGGCCTGTCGCGGGTCAATCTGCCCGATATGGTGGCCGAGAGGGTGCGGACCCTGATGACCCGCGCCGGTATGGCCTTCGGGTGCTTCGATTTCATCGTCACGCCGCAGGGCGAGTACTGCTTCATCGAGGTGAACCAGGGAGGCCAGTTCCTGTGGCAGGAGGAGCACCTCCCTGACCTTCCCCTGCTTGACGCCATGTGCCGCTTCCTGGCCTCGGGCGCGCGCGACTTCCACTACGCGCCCGCAGGCCGGCCGCTGCGCTTCGGCGACCATGAGCCGGCTTCCGTCGCGGCCGCCCGGGCGAGGGCCGCGGCGCGGCCG
>DASPLM010000194.1:0-8999 GCA_035627575.1 Caulobacteraceae bacterium
CTGGCGTCACCGGATGGGGCGGGCGAAGCCTGGCCGGACGCGCGTTTCAAGCTGCTGGTGGTCGGCCAGGTCGAGAACGACCAGTCGATTCGCAAGGGCTGCGAGGACGTGCGCACCAACCTCGGCCTGCTGCAGGCCGCCCGCGCCGCCCACCCCGACGCCTGGATCGTGTTCAAGCCGCACCCGGACACGGAGGCGGGCAACCGGCCGGGCGGCCTGGCGGAGGCCGAGATCCTGCGCTTCGCCGACGCCGTGACGCGGCAGGCCAGCATCGACGCCTGCCTTCGGCGCGCCGACGGCCTCGCCACGCTCACCTCGCTGGCCGGGTTCGAGGCGCTGATGCGCGGCAAGCCGGTATGGACCTTCGGCAGGCCGTTCTACGCCGGCTGGGGCCTGACCACGGACGCACTCGCCTGCCCCCGGCGCACGCGGGGGCTCGGCCTCGACGAACTCGTGGCGGGGGCCCTGATCCTCTATCCGGACTATGTGCATCCGGCGAACGGCCTGCCCTGTCGGCCGGAGGACGTGGTCGAGGCGCTCGCCGCCGCGCCGCCGGGCCGTCCCGAGGGGTGGCGGCGCCTGCGCTACTGGCGCGCGGTGTGGGAGGGCCTGCGCACCGGGGCTCGCGCGCGCTTCTGAGCCCTTCCACAGGACGCGTGTTCGGGCCTAAGAACACGATCGCCGATTGCAACCGTTGAAGCGCCGCCCATTTCACACGCCCCCGCCACAGCTTCAGAACCGGCCGCGCGGCGCTTCCTGCTCGTGACCATGCCCGCCGGCCCCTTCAGCCGGCGGCTGGCCGATGCCCTGGAGGCCGGAGGCGCCGCGGTCGCGCGGGTGATCTTCCACGGCGGGGAAGCCTGGGACTGGGGCGCGAAGCAGGGGCTGCGCTTCCGGGGCCGGCGCGGGGACTACCCGGGCTGGATCGCCGAGACCCTGGCGGCCGGCGACTTCACCGACGTGGTGGTTTTCAACGACGTCAATCCCTACTCCGCCGGGGCTCTTGCGGCGGCCCGCGCGACGGGGCTGCGGACCTGGATACTGGAGAACGGCTACCAGCGTCCCGACTGGATCACGCTCGAGACGGCGGGGGTGAACGCCCGGTCGGGCCTGCCCCGGGAGGCGGCGGCCTACGCCGACGCCGATCGCCTGCCTGCGCCGCAGGACGGACCGCACCTGGGCTCGATCACGCCCTACCACGTCTACAACACCGTCCAGCACTTCACCGTCATGGTGGCGTGCAGCCCGTTCATGACGGGCTACCGCTATCCCTACGGGATCTCGATCGCCGGCCAGGTGCTGGGCCACAGCCGCCGGTTCCTGCAGATGCTGGCGGGCCGCGGCGCCCGCGCCCGGCGGGCCGAGGCCGAGGCCGCGCGCACGCCGTACTTCCTGCTCTGCCTCCAGCGCGAAGGCGACAGTCAGCTGGTCGTCCACTCCGAGGTGAAGACCAACAGCGCCGTGCTGGAGCGGGTGATCGCCAGCTTCGCCCGTCATGCGCCGCCCGGGGCCCGCCTGCTGGTGAAGAACCATCCCCTCGACCCGGGCCTGATCGATCTCCAGGGCGTCGCCCGGCGGATCGCTGCGGATCACGGCGCGGAGGGGCGGGTGGGCTTCCTCGAAGGCGGCGTCTTCGCCGCCCTGGCGCGGGGGTCCAGCGGGGTCATCGCAGTCAACTCGACGGCGGCCCTCGCGGCCGTCGGCTTCGGCACGCCGGTCAAACTGCTGGGCCGGGCCTTCTTCGACATCGAGGGGCTGGTGGACCAGCAACCGCTGGACGGATTCTGGACCGCCCCCAGGGCGCCGGACCACGACCTGTTCACCCGCTTCCGCCGGCGCATGTCCGTCGAGACCCAGGTCTACGGCAGCTACCACAACCCGCGCGCCCTGCGGCCGACGGCGCAGCGGGTCGCGGCCCGCCTGCTGGCCGGCGCCGCGTCGTCCGGCGCCCAGGAGCCCTGAGGCAAAGCTTTGCCGTACAAGGCGCGCCGATCGGTCGCGCCATTTTCTTCGGGCCGCTCCGACTGAAACAAAAAAAGAATTCGAGCCGTCAAACCCCGTTCGTTGAGCGCGAGCGATTTTGTGTTTGTCGCGGGCGATCATTTCCGGAAATGTTCGCGGGGAAATTTCACATTCGAGGGCGGATCAGATGTGCATGCAGTGCGGGCAACCCACGGTTCACTACACGGCGGATGACGGCGGCTCCACCACGGCGGCCCTGCCGCCGGAGTTCGACCTGTCGCAGATCCTGCTGCAGTTGACGACGCAATGGACCGGCGCCGAGGGCACCACGCGGACGTGGATGAACACGGACGTGGTCTACTATTCGATGCCGGACACGGCCCCGAACCTTTCCAGCAGCGAGGACAACGGGTTCCAGATCATGTCCCCGGTGAAGAAGGACGCCGCGCGGACGTCCTTCGAACTGTGGGACGATCTGATGGCGATCGACCTGACGGAAAACAACGATCCCAACACGGACATCACCTTCGCCTACTCGTCGACGACCGGGAACAGCACCTACGCTTCGATGCGCACCTCGGGCCAGGGGCCTGACTACGACCTGTCGTCGACGCGCATCTGGCTCGCCAGCCAGTGGACCAGCCACGACCAGGATTCCGACATGGTCTTCGGCGGCTACGGCTACATCACCTACATCCACGAGATCGGCCACGCGCTCGGCCTGTCCCACCCGGGCACCTACAACGGCACCGCGGACTTCGAGGACGACGCCGAATACCTGCAGGACACCCGCCAGTGGTCGGTGATGTCCTACTTCGACGCCGACGAGAACGGCTCTGGCGTCGATCACCGTGGTTCGGACAACCAGTGGAAGTACGCGTCCACGCCGATGCTGCACGACGTGATGGCGATCCAGGCCAAGTACGGCGCCGACATGACCACGCGCACGGGCAACACCGTCTACGGGTTCAACTCGACCGCCGACAAGTCTGTGTTCGACTTCGACGTCAACTTCGACCCGATCATCTGCATCTGGGACGCCGGCGGCGAGGACACCCTGAACGTGTCCGGCTACTCCACCAATCAGCGCATCAGCCTCGTCCCCGGCACCTATTCCGACATCGGTCACATGACCATGAACGTGGCCATCGCCTTCGGCGCGACCATCGAACGCGCCATCGGCGGCTCGGGCGGTGATCACATCACGGGCAACGACGCGGCCAATACGATCAACGGCAACGCAGGAAACGACACCATCCTCGGCGGCCTGGGCAACGACATCCTGATCGGCGGCGTCGGCGGCGACGCGATGAATGGCGGAGCCGGCCTCGACTACGCCAGCTACATCACCGCCACGGCCGGCGTGACCGTCAACCTGACCACCCTCGTACACGGCGGCGACGCCCTCGGCGACACCTTCGCCGAGGTGGAGCGCTTCCGCCTGTCCTCGTTCGCGGACGACTTCACGGGCGGCGTCGGCACCGACTATGCCTACGGCGCGGAGGGCAACGACGTACTGCGCGGCGCCCAGGGCTTCGACCGCCTCTACGGCCAGGCCGGGGACGACCAGCTGTTCGGCGACGCCGACAACGACGTGCTGATCGGCGGCGAGGGCGCGGACCAGCTCAACGGCGGCGTGGGCGCCAAGGACGCGGCCAGCTACGAGACGGCCGAGGCGGCCGTATCGTTGAACCTGGGCACGGGCGTTCACACCGGGGACGCGCTCGGCGATGTCTTCACCGACATCGAGTACTTCATGCTCTCCAGCCACAACGACACCTTTGTCGGCGGCGCGGGCGCGGACGAGGCCCAGGGCCGCGGAGGCGCGGACACACTGTCGGGCGCCGGCGGCGCTGACTGGATGCGCGGCCAGGAAGGCGACGACATCCTCAACGGCGACCTCGGCGACGACGTGCTGGAGGGCGGCGCAGGCGCCGACCAGCTGAACGGCGGCGACGGCACGGACTACGCCTCCTACTACCAGGCCGCCGGGGTGAACCTGGCCACGGGCGTCCACACGGGCGACGCGGCCGGCGACACCTTCAGCTCGATCGAGCGCTTCCGCATGTCGGGCTACGACGACAGCTTCTTCGGCTCGGCCGGCAACGACTGGGTCGCGGGCTACATGGGCAACGACACGCTCAACGGCGCCGACGGTCACGACACCCTGAACGGCGGCGGCAGCTCGGATGTGCTGATCGGCGGGAACGGCAACGACAAGCTGATCGGCGAGGCCGGCAACGACACCCTCACCGGGGGCGCGGGCTCCGACGCCTTCCAGGTGACGGCGGCGGCGTTCGGCAACGACGTCGTCACCGACTTCGGCGCGGGCGACTACATCCGCGTCACCGGCATCGCCGGAGTCGACGCCTTCAACGACCTGACCGTCAGCCAGAACGGGGCCAACGCCGTGATCACCTTCCCCGACGGCTCGACCATCACCCTGAACGGCGTCAGCGCCGCGACGGTGGACGCCGCGGACTTCAGCTTCGGCTGATCCCGTCCGCCAAGCCTGAACAGGCGGCCCGGCTCCCCACGGAGCCGGGCCGTTTCGTGTCGGCTTGACGCTGACGCCCGGCTCGGCCACGCCAGGACCATGACGGACCTGGCCCTCTACGACATCGCCCTGCTGCAGACCGCCGCCCTGGTCGACCTGAGCAGCCCCGAGGCGAAGCAGCGTTCCGCCCTCAAGCTGCGCGACACCTTCCTGCGGCTGCTGGCCCACCATCCGACCGAGGTGGTGTTCGAGATCGGCGCCAACGAGGCGTCCTTCTCCCAGGCCGCGCGCCGGCGGGCCAAGGAGGCCGAGGTCATCGCCTTCGAGGCCAATCCCCACGTGTGGGAACGGTTCAAGGACCGCTGCGCCCGCGCCGGCGTCGACTACCAGCACCTGGCCGTCACGGAGATCACGGGCCCCGTGACCTTCCAGCTTCAGACGAGCCGGTCGGGCAAGCCCGTGCCGCTGACCACGGGCTCCAATTCGCTGTTGAAGCGGGTCGACCACGAGGCGACCTATTCGCCGGTCGAGGTGCCCGGGATGCGGCTGGACGAATTCATCGCCACGCGCGGGCTCGGGGGCCGCAGCGTGTGCGCCTGGATCGATGTCGAGGGCGCCATCCGCCAGGTGCTGACGGGCATGGGCGACCGCATCGATGACGTCCACATGATGCTGATCGAGGTCGAGAACGCGCCCAAGTGGGAAGGCCAGTGGTGCTGGCACGACGTGCTGGCCTACCTGCGGCCGCGCGGCTTCGTGCCGGTGCTCCGCGACTTCGAGTACACCGGGCAGTTCAACGTGCTGTTCCTGCGCGAGGAGATGCTGCGAGAGCTGCGCGTCCGCATCATCGTCGCCGAGCACCTCTCTGCGCTGGGCCGGCCCGACCCGGATTCGGCCGCCGACTGAGCCTCAGACCGGGTGTTCGTTGGCCTTGCGGATGGGATCCTGCCCGCCGGGACGGGTCGTGAGGTTGAGGTTCCGGAACGCCACTTCGCCCTTCAGCGTCGTTGCAGCGTGGTCCAGGGCGTTCTGGTCCAGCATCCACGACGACGGGCGGCCAAGGCCGTGCAGCAGGTACCGCTCGGTGAGTTCGAGGAACCGCGCCGCACCCGGCGTGACGTTGAAGTAGCCCGTCATGGCGATGTACCGCCGCCACGGAGACAGCCCCGCCAGCCCCCGCGACACCGGGAAGGCGACGTCGCCTTGCCCGGCGAAGGCCAGCATGGAGTCGAACGGGTGCTTGGGGGTGAAGTCGGCGTCGAGGACCACCGCCGGAACGCCTGTCTCCGCGATCACCTGCCGCGCGTGCAGGTATCGGGCGCAGGCGTAGAAGGTCACCGGCGCGGCGACGTAGGCCGGCAGCGGCAGGGTCGCGAAGACCACCGAGCGGGCGATGTCCTCGGGCGCGGCAGCGCCGTGGAACCGGGCCGTGCGGGCGATCAGGTCGCGCGCCTCCTCGACCAGCGGCGCCACCTCGTCCGGCTCGCCGACCATCAGCACGATCATGCCGAGGCCGTACGAGGCGATCAGGGCGGCGGCCAGGTCGAACCACTGCGGCCCGTGGGCGCGCAGGAACCGCGGGTTCATCGACCACAGCAGGTTGGCTTTCGGCGACGCGAAGCGCTCGGCCCGCGCCGCCAGCCCGGCCCGCAGCGACGGCAGGGCCGCCTCCATCGCATAGGCCGGCGGCTCGGCCGCGACCTCGGCCGAGGGCAGGTAGGTGTGCGCCCCCTCGTCGAAGCGCAGCCGTCGGAAGAACCGCGGCGACAGCGCCCGCGCCTGCCCCAGGGTCGCCGTCGCCGCCTGCCGGTCGGTCAGGCTCTCGATCTTGGAACGGTGCAGCAGGTTCGAACCCGTCCCGGGGAACAGCGCCTCGGTCTCGGCCAGGATCGACCGCAACTCGCCGGCCTGCCCGGCCAGTTCCTCCACCGACAGCAGGTCGATGCCCGAGGTGCGCGAATGGGCCTGCACCCCCCGCGCGAACGACACGTACGAAACGAACTCGGCGACGGGCCCGGTCGGTCCGCCGGCCTCGCCCAGGCGCCACAGCTTGCGCAGGTGGAAGCGCGTGCCGGGCGGGGTGCGCATGACCTGGTAGATGGCCCGGTTGGCGGCCGCCTGGCCGCGATCGTCGTCGCGCAGCGTCCCCAGCCCGACCCTGAGTTCGTCGGTGATCGGCGCATCCTTCAGGACGACGTCGCGGACCTGGTCGAACAGGGCGGCCGCGGTCACGAGCCGGCGCGCAACTGGCTGAGGGTCCGGCCCGGCGCGATCGCCTCCACGTCGGTCTTCAGGTGGATCAGGGCGGGCGCGCCGGCGCGGCGCGCCTCTTCGAAGGCGGCGGGGAAGTCCTCGGTGCGCTCGACGGTCGTGGCCCAGGCCCCGAACGAGCGCGCCCAGGCGGCGAAGTCGGGATTGCGCAGCTCGGTGGCCTCGACCCGGTTCGGATAGTCCCGCTCCTGGTGCATCCGGATGGTGCCGTAGGAGCCGTTGTCGACCACCACGGTGACCACGTTCGAGCCGTACTGGACGGCGGTGGCCATCTCCTGCGCCGTCATCAGGAAGTCCCCGTCGCCGGCGAAGCAGACCACCTCGCGCTCGGGGTGGACCAGCTTGGCGGCGACGGCCGCGGGGAAGCCGTAGCCCATGGCGCCGGAGGTCGGCGCCAGCTGGGTGCGCCAGGCGCGGTGACGGTAGAACCGGTGCAGCCAGGCGGCGAAGTTGCCGGCGCCGTTGCAGACGATGGCGTCGGTAGGCAGGACCTCGGCCATGTGGCGCACCACTTCGGACAGGTTCACGGCCGCCTCGACGGCCACGGGAGCGATGAAGGCGTCGTAGGCGGCGCGGGCTCCCGAGGCGTCCCAGGTACGGTTCAGCCTCAGCTGGGAAATGGCCAGGGCCGCGGGCGCCGTGTCGGCCACCGCGTTCAGCGCCGTCGGCCAGACCCGCGCCAGTTCCTCCGGCCCCGCGTGGATGTGGATCAGGCGCTCGGCCGTCTGCTCGCGCTGGAACAGGGAATAGCCCTGGGTGGGGTTCTCGCCGAGGCGGGCGCCGATGGCGAGGATCACGTCCGCCTCGCGAGCCAGCGCCACCAGCTTGGGATTGGGCCCAAGGCCCAGGTCGCCTGCGTAGCAGGGGTGGTCGTTCGAGATCAGATCCTTGCGGCGGAAGGACAGGGCGAAGGGAATGCCGTGCGCCTCCAGCCAAGCGGAGAAGGCGTCGAGCGCGGCTTGGGTCCAGCCGGAGCCGCCCAGCACGACCAGCGGCCGCTCGGCCGCATTGAGGCGCTGCTCGATCTCGGCCAGAACCTCGGGATCGAGGCCGGCGCGGGCGGGCTTCACGGCGCCCGGCGCGCTCGGGCCGCCATGCTCGTGCAGCTTGTCCTCGGGCAGGGCCAGGACCACAGGCCCCCGGCGGCCCTGCTGGGCCGTGGCGAAGGCGCGGGACACGATCTCGGCGGTGCGGCCGGGCTCGTCCAGCTCGGACGCCCACTTGGACAGCGGACCGAAGGCGGCGGCGTAGTCCACCTCCTGGAAGGCGCCGCGCCCCTTGTCGGCGCAGGCCACCTGGCCGACGAACAGCAGGAAGGGCGTGGAGTCCTGGTGCGCCGTATGCACGCCGATGGAGGCGTGGGTCGCGCCGGGCCCCCGGGTGACCATGCAGACCCCGGGCTTGCCGGTCAGCTTCCCATAGGCCTCGGCCATGTTGGCCGCGCCCGCTTCGTGGCGGCAGGCGATCACGCGGATCCTGTCGCGCACGTCGTGCAGGGCGTCGAGCACGGCGAGATAGCTCTCTCCCGGCACGCAGAAGACGTGGTCCACGCCGTTAAGGACGAGGGTCTCGACCAGCCGGCGGGCGGCGGTGTCAGCGGGCTGTTGCGGCACGGATCTTCCTCAGGCCTGGACGTAGGCGGTCTTCATGCGGGTGTAGAATTCGCGGGCGTAGGGCCCCTGCTCGCGCGGGCCGAAGGAGGAGGCCTTGGTCCCGCCGAAGGGCGCCTGCAGGTCCACGCCGGCGGTCGGCAGGTTCACCATCACCATGCCCACCTGCAGCTCGTCCTGGAACATCCGCGCGTGCTTCAGCGAGGTGGTGTAGACGCCGGCCGAAAGGCCGAAGTCGGTGTCGTTGGCCAGCTCCAGCGCATGCTCCGGACCGTCGGCGGGAATGGCCACCGCCACCGGTCCGAAGATCTCCTCGCGCGCCACCCGCATCGAGTTGTCGACGTCGGCGAACAGGGCCGGGCGCATGTAGAAGCCCTGCGTCGGCCGCTCCAGGCGCTCGCCGCCATAGACCAGGCGCGCGCCCTCGGCCTTGCCGATGTCGACGTATTCAAGGTTCTGGTTCAGCTGGGCCGAACTGACCACCGGGCCGATCTGGGTGGCCGGGTCCATGGCGTTGCCGACCGTGATGGTCTCCAGCCGCTTCGCCAGGCGCTCGACGAATTCTCCGTAGATCCCCCTGGTCACGATCAGGCGCGATGAGGCGGTGCAGCGCTGGCCGGTCGAGAAGTAGGCGCCGTTCAGCGCCCCCTCGACGGCGA
>DASPLM010000195.1:0-5136 GCA_035627575.1 Caulobacteraceae bacterium
GCTTGCGCACGATCAGGGGCACGCCATTGGCCGAGCGCAGCGTCAGGCGCGCGATCGGGTCAGGGGTATGCCCCGGACAGGGACCGATGGAGAAGCGGCGCACGAACTCCGCCAGGAATAGTGTCGCCTCCTGCAGGGCGAAGGCGGCGCCGGGGCAGACGCGCGGACCCATGCTGAAGGGGAAATAGGCGCATCGGCTCGCCTCGCGGCCGTTCTCCGTGTCGAACCGGTCGGGATCGAACTCGTCGGGCCGGTCCCATATCTTCTCGTGGCGGTGCATCAGCCATGGCGCCACGAACACCACCGAGCCGGTCTCCATCTGCCGGTTCCTCATCGTCTCCGGCCGGGTAGTGTCGCGCGCCACGAAGGCTACCGGCGGGTACAGGCGCAGTCCCTCACGGAAGGTGTCGCGGATGAACTCCAGCCGCTTCATGTCGCCGAACTCGGGGCTGCGGTCCCCGAGCACGGCCTCCGCTTCGGCCCGCATCCGCGCCTGCACGTGCGGGCAGTTGGCCATCAGGTACAGCGTCCAGCCGAGGCCGCTCGCGGAGGTCTCGTGGCCGGCCAGGAACAGCATCGAGACCTGGTCCAGCAGTTCGCCCTCGTCGAAGGTGGTGCCGCTGACCGGGTCCGGCGTGGTCATCAGGGTGTGCAGGATGTCCGGCGGCGGCGTCTCGCCCCGCGCGATCATTTCCACCCGACGGCGGATGGGCCCATTGAGCACGTCGCGTATTTCGCGCGCGGCGCGCTTCGCCCGCCGGGAGCCGGGCAGCCATTTCACCGGGAACCGCGAGAGGCCGAGCATGCCGTGGCCATAGGCCACGTCCTGAAAGATCTCGAAGGCGGCGAAGATGCGACGCGCCCCCTCGGCCGTCATCGGCTCGGAGAAGATGGTGCGAAAGATGACGTCGGCCGTGAAGTGGGTCATCTCCAGGTCGACGTCGATCGGCGCCGTCGCGGCGTCTGGACGTGACGCGTGCGCCTCGAAGCGGGCCAGGGCGCCGTCGGCCGCGTCGCGCATGCGGGCGAAGACGTCCTTCACCCGCGCCTGGGCCAGGGCCGGGTCGATGATGCGACGCTGGCGGCGCCATACCTCGCCGTTGGAGACGAAGATGCTGTAGCCGATGAGTTCGCGCAGCATGTCGTCCATGAGGCCGCTCTTCGGAAACTCCTCGGACCGGCGCACCAGCACCTCGCGGATCAGGTCGGGATCGCGGATGGTGAAGAGCTCGCGCATGCGCAGGGCAGGCAGGGTCGGGAGCCGGTGCCGACCGACGCCCATGTCGGTGTAGCTGCCGCCCAGGAACAGGGAGAGGGCCGAACGCAGACCGAAGCGGAGCCGTTGGTACAGAGACGCCTTCCGCGGCAGCGGCTGGGGCTTGGGCGGGATGAATGTCGTCGTCATGCCCGGGCTTCCTTCAGCCAGGGCTGGTCGAGGAGCCGGTGAGGCCCGGCGGTGAGGGCGAAGTAATCGTAGCCGCCGGGGCGGTCCGAAGCGCGCAGATACTGGAAGTGAAAGCCGATCGGATCGCGGCGGATGGCGCGGAACGTCGACGGTTCGAGATAGACGTGGAATCGCGGCGACCCGGTCCGGACCCGCCCCGGAGGCGGGGCCTCGATGTCGTGGAAGATGTCCATGGAGCAGGCCGACGCCGGATCGGACGGCGAGGTGACATCGACCCACGGGATCTGCCGCGCCTGCGCCAGCACCGCCAGGTCGTCGCGGAAGAAGGCGGCGCCGGGCAGCACGGTGAAGATCGCGATCGGCTGCCCCAGGGTGAGCAGGGCGACCCTCCCGTCGGCGCCGAACCCGGGATCGTCCTTCAGGAGCCGCGCCAGGGTCGAGACAGCGTGCAGGGCGCCGAGGCTATGCCCCACCACCAGCACCTCGTCGACGGTGGGATCGGCGGCCGCCTCCGCGATTCGCCGGGCGAACTCCGCGTCCCGCGCGTCCAGGTCTTCGCGACGGCCTCGGGCCTTCGTGAGCATGTAGGTGAAGCAGCGGCTCAGCCAGCAGACGTTCAGCCAACGCTCCAGCCGCCGCCACAGCATGGGGGCCAGAAGCACCGAGGCCAGGGCTGGGATCGCCCCGGTCCAGAACGGCAGGCCCGCGGCCTGGGCCAGGGCGCCGGCCAGGAAGCCCAGAAGGGAGACAACGATCAGGCCCGACAGCAGGAACAGCCCCACAACGACCGGCGTCGACAGCATGGCCAGCCACAGGGCGCGAGCCTGTTTCCGGGCTCGCGGGTAGAAGCCGAGCCGCAACCAGGCCGCGGTCCAGGCGAACAGCTCGCCCAGCAGCGCCAGCTCGTTCTTGCTCCAGCGCGCGCGCACCAGATCGTCCCAGCGCAGGAAATCGTAGGCGGTCTCCACCTGCCCGGCGGCGGTCTCCGCGGTCACCGACCACTCGGCCGCCAGCGCGTCGCGGCGGCGGCGCTTGCCCGCCGTTATGGCCTCGTCGTTGAGCGCCGAGGCCCTCGCGGCGTTCTCCTGGTAGAGGCTGTGGTAGGGACCGGGCCCACGCGGATCGAAGCCGTGGATGTAGAACACCCGGCGGCGGCGGACGGCCGGCCCCGCGCCCGTCTTCGGCTTGTCGATAGAGGTCCTGTCGGCCGTCGATCCGCGCGCCAAATCCGATATCTCCCCAGCCGCCGCTACATGCGCCGGGGGACGCGGCGGTGTCAAAGTCCGTTCACGGCTTCACCGGCGCGCGCCGGTGAGGCACAAACGCAAGCGCCAACCAGGAAACGGGCATGAGTCAGCCGAGCGTACAGGACATCCACCAGCGCGCCCTCGCCGGCGACGGCGACGCCCGCTTCATGCTGGCCCGCCTGTTCGACCGGGAGGGCAAGCACGACCTGGCAGTCACGTGGCTGCTCAAGGCCGCCGAGAGCGGGCATGTGCTGTCGCAGACCTATCTCGGCGTCCGGTTCATGACAGGCCAGGCTGCGCCGTTTGCGCCTCTGAAGGGCGCGGGCCTTCTGCTTAGCGCGGCGGAGTCCGGCAATGCCGAGGCCCAGGCCCGGGCGGCGGTGCTGGCGGCGGCCGGGGTGGGCCGGGCCCAGGACTGGGGCATGGCGCTCGATTGGCTGAAGCGCTCGGCCAGGGGCGGCTTCAACGACGCGGCGCGACAGCTCGAGGTGCTGAAGGCCGAGTCGAACTTCCGGCGGCCGGGCAAGCCGCTGGACCTCGCTGCGCTCGTCGCGGCCCCGCCGTACGCCGTAACGGTGCCCGATCCAAGGGTCCGGGTAATCGAGAAATTCGCCTCGCCGCAGCTCTGCCAATGGATCGCGGGCCGCACCCAGGGCCGGCTTGCGCCGGCCCGCGTCTATGACGCGGACGCCGGAGGCCGCAGCCAGAACGAGATGCGCACCAATACCGGGGCGGGCTTCGGGGTTTCCACCGGCGACGTCCCGATCTGGCTGGCGCGCGCGCGCATCGCGGAGGCGGTGAACGTGCCCATGGCGTTTCTCGAACCGGTGAATGTGCTCCACTACGACCCCGGGCAGCGCTTCGAACTGCACTACGACTTCATCGACCCGGACGTCGCCCACTTCGCCGACGACCTCAGCCAGCGCGGGCAGCGCACGGCCACGGCCCTGCTCTACCTCAACGACGACTACGACGGCGGCGAGACCGCCTTCCCGAACATCGGCCACAGCTACAAGGGCAAGACCGGCGACCTGCTCGTGTTCTTCAACGTCGACGAGCAGGGCCGGCCGGACAAGCGGACCCTGCACGCCGGTACCCCGCCCACGCGTGGCGAGAAGTGGGTTCTGTCCCAGTGGATCCGCGACAGGTCCCAGCCGGTGATCTGAGGCCCAGCTAGCGGTAGATCGCCCGCACGTCCCGACGCATGGCGGCGCGGCTGTCGGGGCGGCTGTAGAACATGTGGCCGCCCGGATAGACCGCCAGCCGCACCTGGTCGCGGCCGCCCATGACCGGGATCTGGTCGATGATCAGGCGGCTGGCGAAGTACGGGGTCTGGATGTCGGTGAAGCCGTGCACGACCAGCACCTGCATCTTCGGATCCAGGGCGACCGACTGGCGCAGCGCCGTAGAGCTCTCGGCCGTGCCGTCGCGCTCCCACAGGCGCCCCACCTCATCGCTGAGCGCCCGGTAGGCGCCGTCGGCCTTCCAGCCGATGATCCGGGTGACGTAGTCGACCTGGGCCGAGGTGGTCGGGGCGATGATGGCGTCGAGGATCGGATCGCCAGCGCGGGTCGTCGGCGACCAGGGGAAGGGATCGTAGGCCGACACGTTCACGTCGTAGCGGCTGGAGATCATGCCGCGATCGCGCTGGAACTCGCGCGCGAAGGTCGGCAGGTCGACCCGGCCGCCGAGGCGTCGCACCAGGGCGGGATCGAGGCCGGTGTACTCCGAGACGCGGCGGACGATGCGCTCGACCGCCGCCTGGTCGCGGGCGCCGCGCATCAGGTCGACGGCGAACTCGGTGCGGGCGTATTCCTCGACGTCGGCCATGTCGGCGGCGGTCAGGACCCTGCCATCGCGCTCGCGCCTGGCCGCGGCCATGGACGGAAGCGTCATGACCCAGTTCATCGGCGACAGGTCCCGCCCCTGCAGCACGCCGTAGTCGATGCGCGGCGACACCAGGGTCATGCCCCAGACGCCGACACCGAGCTCGGTCTGCAGGGTGTAGGCGATGCGTGGCAGGCGGAAGCCGCCGTAGCTCTCGCCGGCCAGGTACTTGGGCGAGCCCATGCGCCCGTTCTTCAGCAGCCAGTCGTAGACCACCCGCGAGAGGTAGGCGATGTCCTGCTCGGTTCCGTAGAAGGCCTTCTTGGCCTTCTCGTCGGAGACGTAGGCGCGACTGAAGCCGGTGCCGATCGGGTCGATGAAGACGAGATCGGTAAAATCGAGCCACGTTTCCGGGTTGTCCACCACCCGGGTCGCCGACGACGGCAGGTCGCCCTGGGCGCCGAAGGGCACCATCTTGGGGCCGATCAGGCCGAGGTTGAGGTAGACCGACGAGGCGCCCGGCCCGCCGTTGAAGGCGAAGGTGACCGGCCGCCCGATGCGATCGGGCGCATCGGCGATGAACGCCGTGTAGCTGACCTCGCCGATCAGCTTGCCGTCCTTGTCCTTCACCGGCAGGGCGCCGGCGTAGGCGGTGTA
>DASPLM010000196.1:0-7291 GCA_035627575.1 Caulobacteraceae bacterium
CGGGAACGTCTCCACGAGTTCGCCGAACTTGCCGCCCGCGATCAGGGCCGCGGCGAGATCGCGCTCGCCGTCGTCGTCCAGGCGCGTCTTCAGCAGACGCGCCAGCAGGTTGCGGGCCTGTTCGAACGGCCAGGCGCGCCCTTCGCGGGCGTAGGAGGAGAGACCTTGCAGCATGGGCGGGGCTTAAGCGCCGGGCGGGTTGCGGTCAACGGCGCCGACCGCGTACGCGCGGCTCAAGCCTCCAGCGGCCGGGGCCGCAGCAGCTTCTGGAAGAAGTTCCAGACCTGGATGCCCGAGGCGATCGTGCCGACGATGGTGGCGACCACCTGGAAGATGTCCCACACCAGCCGCAGCGCCGCGCCGGAGACGATCGAGGCGACCACCGGGTAGAGCAGGTTGCTGACCGTAATGCGGAACTGGGCGTAGACGGCGGAATACTCGATGGCCGCGCCCGCCAGCCAGGCCGTCACCACCACCGCGAGCACGGGCGCCCAGAGCAGCGGCAGGAGCAGCAGCACGCCGAGGCCGAGCACCGCCAGCTTCGAGCCCATGCCCGCGGGCTGCAGGAAGGTGAGGACGACCATGCCCACGACCCCCAGCCCGAGCACCGGCAGGGCGATCATCAGCAGCAGGTCCGCGACCGAGGCGACATCCATGCCCAGCCCGAATACGCCAAGGCACGACAACGCCAGCACCAGTACGAACGCCCCCGCCCAGGCCGCGCCGTAGAGCCCCAGGCGCTGCTTCACCACCGAACCGTCCATGACCGGTCTCCCGCGTGCGGAGCGACCATGCCGCAGCTTGCCGTCATCGTCGACGGGGCGCGCAATTCGGCTTGACCACGCGTAGGGTGCGGCCTAACAGCGCCGGCCGCATCGCAGCGTTGTTATTCCCGATAAGGCGCGGCTGAATGTGGTTGTAATAACAATGTCTTCCCGTCAGGGAAGCTTTTGGCGGCGTGCCCATGGCTGACGACAATCGACAGAGGCTCGCCGCCGAGGCGGCGCGGGCGCTGGCCGGCCGCGATGCGGCGCGCGCCGAAGGGCTCCTCGCCGATCTCTCGGCCAGCGCCGGACGCACCCTGCAAGTGCTCAAGCTGGAGCACCGTCTGCGTGGGCTGCGCGGGGACCGGGCGGCCCAGGTGGCGATTGCGACAGAGGCCCTGCGCCGCTTTCCGGACAAGCTGCCCGCGCACCGGCTGGCCGTCGAAGCGCACGCCGCGGCGGCGGACTGGAGCGCCGCCATGGCGGCCGCCGTCGTGGCGCTGCGCCACTTCCCGGCGGACCCTCACCTGCTGAAGCGCGGCGTGTCGATCGCGCGCAGGCTCGGGCGCAACGACGAGGCGATCCACTGGATGAAGCGCCTGATCCAGGAGGGCCGCGACCAGGGTCGCTGGATGGGCGAAATCGGCAAGATGCTCACCGCCAGCTTCCAGGCCGAGGAAGGCCTGCGCTACCTGCGCTCGGCGCTGCGCTACGGAGCGTCCGAGCAGAATCTGCGCCTGTACCTCGCCATGGCCTGCGAGCGCACGGGCAACCTGCCGGAAGCGGCGGAGTACTGGAGCGCCATCGCCGAGACGGAAACCTCGGAGCGCTTCCGCGCGCGCGCGCGGAAGGCGCTGAGGCGCATCGACCGGGGCAGCACCTCGCCCAGGGGGACAATCGAGAGCGTCGATGGGCTGGAAGCACTCTCCGCGTTCGGCGGCCGGCCGCGCGCCCGACCAGGTCCCATCGCCACCTACGGCGGCGACATCACCGGATGGCGCACGCCGGGAAGCCGCTCGGCGATCCTGTTCTTCGGCGGCATCGCGCCCATGATGGGAGCCGTGCGGCCGACCGTGCCGCCGGCCGTGCGCGCGCGCGGCCTGAACGGCCTGTCCTTCGCCGATCCCCGCCGGGTGATGACCCTGAAGGGCCTGCCGTCGCTGGGCGCGGACTATCCCGAGACGCTTGCGGCCCTTCGCGCCCTGCTCGCCGCCTGGGATGTGGAGCACACCTACGTCATCGGCATGTCGGCCGGGGGCTATCCCGCCCTGCGCTATGGGATCGACCTGGGGGTTCGCCGCATCCTGCTGCTGTCGCCGGGCACCACGCCGCCGGACACCGACAGCCCGCTGGTGACGCGCCTGCGCCAGCAGCTCGGGGACATGGCCGTGGACATCGCGGAGTACGTGCGAGCCCATGGCCGGAATGTGCCGGTGATCGCGGCCTACGGCGCGGACAACGCCGACGACGCCTGGCAGGCCGAGCGTCTGGCCGGGTTGCCCAATGTCGACCTCCGCCCCGTCCCGGGGGTCGCCGCCCACCTGGTGGCGGTGCACGAGGACGTCGAGGCGCTTTACGACGCGCTGCTGGCCTGAGCGGCCGGGGAATCAGCGGACGGCCATCGCCTCCAGCCGGACCAGGTCGGGCTTGTGGCTGGCCAGGCGCGGGATCTCGTCCAGCATGACCACCTGCGTCGGCGCCATGTGCTCGGCCGTTTCGGCGGCGACGTGGCGGCGCAGGGCCGTGGCCTCGACGGGCCCGTCGCGGCCGACCACGAAGGCCACGATGCGGGCCGGCTGACCGTCCGCCGTGACCGAGACGGCCACCGCGTCATGAACGCCCTCGAAGATGCGCATGGCCGCCTCGACCTCGGAGAGGTCGACCTGCAACCCCCGCACCTTCACCATCCTGTCGATCCGGCCCGAGAACTCGGCCAGGCCGTCCGGGCGGATACGGACCAGGTCGCCCGTGTGGAACACGCGCACCCCCGGTTCGCCCGGATCGGGCACCATGGCCCCCTGCCCAAGCGCGCCGTCGCGCCAGATGCCCACCGAGATGCGGCGGCTGCGGACGACCAGTTCGCCGAAGGTCCCCGGCGCCGCCGGCTTGCCGTCCGGATCGGCGATGAGGACGGTCTGGTGCTGGGCGATATACCCCTGAGGCGAGGTCGCGCCCTCCACCGCGTCGGGGCGGACGAACCAGCGAAACACCGAGGTCGCCTCGGTCGAGCCGAACTCGACGAGGAGCCGGCAGTTGGGCAGCTTCTCCGCGAAAAGCTCGATGTCGGACTTCAGCAGCTGCTCGCCGCCCAGCGCCAGGACGCGCAGCCGGCCAAACGCCTGTTCGGCGCCCGGGATGCCGATCACCATGCGCATCACGCTGGGTACGAAGGCGAGAATGGTGGCCTCGGACGCCGCCGCCAGGGCTCTTTCCAGCCCTTCCGCCTTGAAGTCGACCAGGCGCAGGCGCGCGCCGGTGAACAGCGCCGTCAGGGTCTCGCGGGCTCCGGCCGCGCTCAGGGTGGCGAAGCCCAGCACCACGTCGTCGGGCGTCATGCGCAGGTCGTTGGCGTGCTCGACGATGGTCATCAGGTAGGCGCGCTCGGACACGGCCACGCCCTTGGGCCGACCGGTGCTGCCCGAGGTGAAGACCAGCCCCGCCGGCTCGTCGAAGCCGCGGCCGCACACGGGGCGCTCGCCCTCGCCCGGGTCGTCGAGGTCGAGGTGCAGGCGCGGGATGCCGGCCGGGACGAAGTCCAGGTTTGCCGGCTTGTCGCTGGTGGCGATGACCAGCCCGGCCCCCGCCTCGCGCAGGATGGCTTCCTGCCGCTCTGCGGGATGGCTGGCGTCGATGGGCACGAACACGCGGCCGCAGGCGTGGGCGGCCAGCAGCACCGAGGGGAAGGCCGCCGTGTTGTGCAGGATCGCGGCGACGGGTTTGGTCGAATCCCCGGCCGCCGCGATCTGGGCGGCGAAGCCGTTGGCGCAGCGCGACACGTCGGCATAGGTCAGGGTCCGCTGGGCGTCCTGCACCGCGACCCGGTCGGCGTACTTCTCCACCATGGCGTCGAACCGCTCGAACAGCGGGCGCTCCAGCCATTCGGCGCCGATGGGCTCGAACGGGATCGGGGGGGCGCCCGGATCGGCGAACCCCGGATCGCGGGCGACGTAGCCGCCGCCGACGGCGATCTGGCCGGGAGGAAGGGTGCTGTCGGTCATGGCGGCCTCAGTAGCGGATGGAGAGGCTGACGCCGACGGTGCGCGGCGGGCCGGTCAGGGTGGTGGGCAGGCCGATGTAGAGCGCATCCCCGCCGCCGTCGCGCAGGTAGCGCTCGTCGGTCAGGTTGTCGCCGCGCAGCTGCACCGCCAGGCGGCCGTCGTCCCGCTCCCAGGCGGCGCGCAGACCCAGCAGGCCCATCGATCCCTGGGAGGCGGGGAACGGCGGCGGCGCCAGGAACACGCCGCTGAGCAGCGCCGGATCGCCGTTGGTGTCGTCGAAATAGATGCGCGAGCGCCAGCTGTAGATCGGCGTCAGGCTGAACTCCCCGCCCATGCCGGCGCGGGTGAAGCGCGCGCCCACGGTCAGGGCGTGGTCGGGCGTCAGACGGAAGCGGTTGCCGTCGTAGATGCCCGTGCCGAACCGGGCGTGGGTGAAGGCGTAGGCGCCGAAAACCTCAACGTCCTCGCGCGGCGACCAGCGGCCTTCGGCCTCCAGACCGTAGGCGGTCGCCTCCCCCGCGTCCGTGTCGATGAACTGGGTGCCGACCTGGATCTGGGTCTGGAAGTGGCGATAGCTGTAGCCGTAGGCCGAAACCGTGAACTGCAGGTCGTCCGCCACGACCCGGTAGCCCGCTTCCAGGGAGTCGACGGTCTCCGCCGACAGTTCGGTGAAGGTCGAGGGGCCGCCGGGCGCGGTCGGGGTGCTGACGGACAGCACGCCGGGGCGACGACCGCGGGCGTAGGTGGCGAACAGGCTGGCGTCCTCGCCGAGCGCGTAGCGCGCGGTCAGGCGCCAGGACAGGCCGTCGTCCTCGAGCGTGCGCCGGTCGCCCGCCGCGGTGGCGGTGGACTGGGTGAACAGGCCCAGCATGGGCAGCGGATAGGTCGGCCCGGCGGGGATGGTCGCCGCGCCGGGGACCGCCAGCAGGCCGAGGAAGGCGCCGCGGATCGGCTGGGGCTGGGACATGGCGGCCAGGAAGCCGGCGAGGATCGATCGGTCCGTCGCCGTGGACAGGTAGCCGCTGGTCTTGTCCTCGCTGCTGAAGCGAAGCCCCGCCTGCAGCTCCAGCCGGTCCGTCGCCTGGAACGTCAGTTCGCCGAAGGCGTCGACCGCCTCCGCCAGGCTGGTGCGGGCGTAGCTCTCCTCATGGCCGGCGGTCATGTTGCCGGCGATGGAGAAGGCCTGGGCGAACGGCAGCGCCGTGCCGTAGCTGGCCGCCACGCCCTGCAGCTGAGCCGCCACGAGGGTGCGGTTGGTGTAGTAGCTCTGCGCCTGGAGCTGGGGGTTCGACCGGTCCAGCACGCCGGTCAGCAGGGCCAGCAGCAGACGCTCGTCGAAGGAGATCGGCACGTCCCGCCGCTGGTCCTCGCGGAAATAAGATGCTCCGAAAGAGCCGCCGAGCCGGCCGCCGGAGTCGTAGGTGAAGCGGAACTCCTGGCTGAACTGCTCGCCCGTCGTGTCGTCGCCCGAGGTGGCGATGGTGAGCGCGGTCCCGTCCAGGTCCGAGACCTCGTCCGTCTCCAGCTCGACCCAGCCGGTGACCGAGTTGAAGGTCCAGTTGGGCCCGAGTTCGCCCTCGACCAGGGCGGTGGCGCTGGTCAGCACGCGCTCGCCGCCAAGTCGGCTGCCGCCGTCGTGTCCGGGGTTTGGAGCCAGCGCCACGCCGCCGCCGGGCTGCAGGCCGCCCAGCCGCTCGCCCGTCAGCGGGTCGGCCGGATAGAACACCAGCGATTTGGTGGGCGTGCCGGTGAAGCTGTCGCGGGCGTGGTTGACGATCAGGTCGGCGGTCCACCCCGTGGCCGGCTCGAGGCGCAGGCCGGCGCGGAACGCCTCGCTCTCGGTCCCCTCGAAGTCGGCCCCGCCCAGCAGTTTCTCGACATAGCCGTCCTGGTGCTTCACGCGGCCGGCGAGGCGCAGGGCCACGCCGTCGGCCAGCGGCGCGTTGACCATGGCGTCGGCGCGGATCAGGCCGAAGGAGCCGACCTCGACGTCGGCCAGGGCGTCCAGGCCGCCGGTGTCGGGCTTGTTCTGCACGACGTTCACGGCGCCGATCAGTGCGTTGCGGCCGAACAGCGTCGACTGGGGACCGCGCAGCACCTCGATCCGCTCCAGATCGAACAGCTCGAACACCGAAGCCTGCTTGCGGGAGAAGGACACGCCGTCCTGGAACACGGACACCCGCGGCTCGGCGGTCACCTCGGGCACGTCGGTGCTGATGCCGCGGATGACGAGGTGGGGCGTGCGCGCCGGCTGGCCGACCGCGAAGAAGCCGGGCGTGAAGGCCGCCATGTCCGGCAGGGACTCGATGTGCAGCTGGTCCAGTCGTTCGGCGTCGATGGCGGTGACGCTGATCGGCACCTCGACGAGGCTCTGCTCGCGCCGCTGGGCGGTGACGATCACCTCGTCGACGGCGGTGGACTCGAGGGCATCTTCGGCGAAGGCGGGCTGGGCGGCCAGGGCCGTCGCCAGCGCGAGGAGGGAGACGGCGACCCTCATCGCGCAGGCTCCGGCGAGGCCGCGTTGGCGCCGAGCCACGCCGCGATGCGCCGCACGCTCTGCTCCTCGATGAAGACCTCCTGGGGAATGCGGACGCCGAAGGTCCGCTCGAGTTCCAGCACGATACCGGCGGCCATGAGCGAATCGGCGCCGAGGGTGAAGAGGTCCTCGTCGACCGGCACGTCCGCCCTCAACAGGTGCTTGGCGTAGATTCCGGCGACCTCGCGCTCGCGCGCCAGATCCTGCTCAGCCGGGCTGCTTGTACGCGCCACTGTCCCACTCCCCCGGCGACGGCATTCCCCGCCAGCGTCGCCACAGCTGCAATGATGGTCATTCCGGCGTTTCGTCAATCGGTTGTAATTCGCCGACCCGCGCCCGGCGAACCTGTCTCGCCAAGGTGGCGCGCCGGAGACACACTCGGCCCGGGCCAAGGTCGCGGAGGCGGCGATGACGCACGGCAGACTCACGCTCCAGCGGGCGGCCGCCCTCGCAGCCGGCCTGGTAGCCTCCACCGCCGGGCCGGCAGGGTCCGTTCCTACCATCCCGGGCGAGATCCTGGCCGAAGCGGCGCGGCGGACGCCCGTGCGCGACATCGACTACGGCGAGGACCGCTGTGACGTGCGCGTGGTGGACCAGTGGCTGCGCGACCTCGCCGGGCGGGAGGCGCGGGCCATCCGCTGGACAGGCGGCGCCTGCCGGCTGGTCGGAACCGGCCACGACGCCGGCGGCCGCTGGTGCGCGCAGGCCGTCATCGAACTGCGGCGGCCGACGGAGTCCGGCGATCGTCCGATGGTCGAGATATTCTTCGAAGA
>DASPLM010000197.1:0-3136 GCA_035627575.1 Caulobacteraceae bacterium
GGGCGCCGTGGCCACCGACCTCTGGGAGGCGACGGGGACGCGGCTGATAGACCTGCCGCCGGAAATCGTCATGTCGGCGGCAGCGATGGTCGACGCAGCACTGGCCGGCCTCGATCAGGGGGAGTTCGCCACCTTGCCTGCCCTGCCGGACATCGCCGACTGGGCGGCCTGGGAGGCGGCGCGCCAGTCGCTGGCGCCAAACCTGTCGCGTCGCGAGCCTGCGGCCCGCTATCGATCAGCCGCATGAGACAGTTGGGGCACCGCAGCCTGACGCGCCCGACTGAACGGCCTTCTCCCGCGCGGCGGACGCGCCGGATGCGCCCTGGGGGCGCACGACGCCGTGTTCCTGTGCGTCATGCGCCGGCCTGAAGACCTGTTTCCGTCCGCCATGTAGCCATTGAAATCGTTCAATGTTCCACGTGAAACACGTCAGAACCGGTCGTCACGGACCCAGCTGGAGGCCTCAGCCCGGCCGTCCGAACACCTCGGCGTAGCGCTCGGGCCTGAAGCCGACGGTGAGGCGGCCGTCGACGTCCAGGACCGGGCGTTTGATCATGGAGGGCTGGGCCGTCATCAGGGCGATGGCCCGGGCCTCGTCGAGGTCCTGGCGGTCCGGCTCGGGCAGGTTGCGGAAGGTCGTCCCGGCGCGGTTCAGCAGGGTCTCCCAGCCGACCTCGGCGGCCCAGCGGCGCAGGGTCCCGGGGTCGATCCCGGCGGCCTTGTAGTCGTGGAAGGCGTAGGCCACGCCGTGGCCGTCCAGCCAGGCGCGGGCCTTCTTCATGGTGTCGCAGGCCTTGATGCCGTGCAGGACGACGGTCACCGGCTGACCCCTCCCGCGCCGGGACGGGACCGGCGCGGCGCCGATCGGATGGAGGAAACTGGCCGGGAACCGGGGGACACTGGAGGGCGGCGCATGGGTCGAGGATAGGTCCGGGGGCGGCCGGGCGGCAAGGCGGGGGCTCCATGCGAAGGCGCCTTGATCACGGGCCCGTGAATCCCGCAACATGGCAGGGATGCCGAACGCCCCCGCGACGCCCGAGGACAACCCTCCAACGCCGCCCCTAACCCTGGGCGACGTGCTCTATGCCGGGTCGACGGTCCCGCCGCCGGAGCGGGACTGGGCGATGCTGGTGCAGGCCATCGGCGAGGGCGACCAGCTGGCGCTGCACGCCCTCTACGCCCGGGCCCACCGCATCGTCTTCACCCTGGCCTTCCGGATCACCGCGAACCGGCAGACGGCCGAGGAGCTCACCGTCGACGTCTTCCACGACGTCTGGCGCGGCGCGGCGCGGTACGACCCGGCGAACGGCACGGTGCTGGGCTGGATCATGAACCAGGCGCGGTCCCGCGCCATCGACCGCCTGCGCTTCGACGGCCGCAAGAAGCGCACCGACGGCGGCGAGAAGCAGCCGGACGCCGAGCCGGAGGCCGATCCGCACGACGTGCTCGAGGTGCGCGAGCAGGCCGAGGCGCTGCGAGCGGCGATGACCGTTCTTACGCCCGACGAGCGCCAGGCGATCGAAACCACCTTCTTCGCCGGGCTGACCCACGCCGAGGCGGCCGCCCGTCTCAACGAGCCGCTCGGCACCATCAAGACGCGAATCCGATCGGGATTGCACAAGCTGCGAGACACGCTGACCGCGGAAGCAGGGACCCCATGAGCACCTCCGAAACCGGCTGCGTGCACAGCGAGGCCACGTGCGCCTACGCCGCCCGGGCGCTGGAGCCGAGCGAGGCGGCGGCGGCGGAAGCCCACATCGCCGCCTGCCCCGAATGCCGGCGCGAACTGGAGAGCCTGCGCCCGCTGCTCGACCGGTTCGTGGCCTGGCCGACCGATGTGCTGAGTCCGCCAAACGCGCTGCAGGCGCGGCTCGCGCTCCGGATCGCGGAGGAGACCGGGACGAGGCCCGTACCGCCGCCGGCCGACAGCTGGCGCGAGCCCGACTGGGAGCAGGTCGCGCCGGGGATTCAGTGCAAGCTGCTCGCCGGCGACGCGGAAAGGCGGCGGATCAGCATGCTGGTGCGCCTCGCGCCGGGCGCCAGCTACCCCGCCCACACCCACGCTGGCGTGGAGGAGCTGCACCTCCTGGACGGCGAACTGTGGATAGACGAGCGCAAGCTCCTTCCCGGCGACTACAACTACGGGCCGCCGGGCGCGAGCGACGAGCGTGTCTGGAGCGAGACGGGCTGCACCTGCCTCCTCGTCACCAGCACCGCGGACGTCCTGCGCTGAAAGAAATCGGCGCCTAAAGCGGCGATCCACCAATCCAGTGGCGCGCGCTTGTCGTCTTAGGGGCATGCAAGCGCGCATCCCTCTCGCCCCGGCCGTCCGATGAACCGCTGCCGGCACAGCGAGTCGACCTGCGCCTATGCAGTCCAGGCCCTGGGTCCGGACGACACCGCCGCGGCCGAAGCGCATATAGCCGGCTGCGGGGCCTGCCGGGCCGAACTGGACAGCCTGCGTCCGCTGACCGACAGCCTTGTGCTCTGGCCCGCCGACGTGCTGCGCCCGCCACGGCCCCTGCAAGCTGGCCTGGCCGATCGGATCGCGGCGAACACGGGCGCGGCGTCGGAGCGTCCGCTGTCCGACGGCTGGCGGGAGCCGGAGTGGGAGCAGGTCGCGCCGGGCATCGAATGCAAGCTGCTCGCGACCGACGTCGAACGGCGGCGGATCAGCATGCTGGTGCGCCTGGCCCCCGGCGCGAGCTACCCCGCCCACACCCACGCCGGCGTGGAGGAACTGCATCTCCTCGACGGCGAACTCTGGATCGACGCGCGCAAGCTTCGCCCCGGCGACTACAACTACGGCGCGGCGGGGGCCACCGACGAACGCGTCTGGAGCGAGGCGGGCTGCACCTGCTTCCTGGTCACCAGCACCGAGGACGTCCTCCATTGACCCTCGCCCGCCCACGCCTCCTCGCCGCACGTTCCACCGAGCCATTCGCCCGGAGCGGTCACCAGCACATCAACGACGGCATGCAGACACACCCTTGTGCGTCCGCGCGTTCGGACCGCGGGTGGCCGATCGTTGCGAGCCCAACCCCAAGGGGCCAGCCATGACCCACCACTCCGATCACCCCATGACCGGCGCCACTCCGGCCGAGGGAAGCCGCGGTGAGTCCCGATCGGACGGCGC
>DASPLM010000198.1:0-5313 GCA_035627575.1 Caulobacteraceae bacterium
TGCTGGAGGCGGGCGCGGGCGAGACGGCGCTGTTCCTGCACGGCTTTCCGCTGAACGCCTACCAGTGGCGAGGCGCGATGGCGCTGCTGGCGCCGCACCGCCGCTGCATCGCGCCTGACTTCCTGGGGCTGGGCTACACCGAACCGGCGCCGGAGCAGGGCGTGACCGCCGAGGACCAGGTCGGCATGCTGGCCGCCCTGCTGGACGGCCTGGGCATCGCCGCGGTGGACCTGGTCGGCAGCGACAGCGGCGGGGCGGTCGCCCAGCTTTTCCTGGCGCGGCATCCGGAGCGGGTGCGCTCGATTCTGCTGACCAACTGCGACAGCGAGATCGACTGCCCGCCGCCGGCCCTGCAGCCGGTGATCGACCTGTCGCGGCAGGGGCGCTGGGTGGACGAATGGCTGGCGCCGTGGCTGGCCGATCCGGTGCTGGCGCGCTCGGACAGGGGGATCGGCGGCATGTGCTACGCCGACCCGGCCCATCCCACCGACGAGGCCATCGCCTGCTACTTCGCGCCCCTGGTCGGATCGCCCGCGGGCAAGGCGCTGGCGGAGGCCTACGCCGTGGCGCTCGACCGCAACGTCCTGGCCGGGGTGCGCCCGGCGCTCCAGCGCAGCACGGTCCCGGCGCGGATCGTATGGGGCACGGCGGACACGATCTTCGCGGCCGAGAGCCCGGCGTACCTCGACGCCTCCTTCGGCGCCTCGCGGGGCGTGCGGCGGCTGGAGGGGCGCAAGCTGTTCTGGCCCGAGGAACTGCCCGAGGTGGTCGCCGACGAGGCGCGGCGCCTGTGGGGCGTGGCCTGAGCGATCCCTGCAGTGAACCGCCCATGAAAAAGCCCGCCGGTCCGAAGACCGGCGGGCCTGAAGGCGTGGCTGGCCGGAGGGATCAGCCCTTGAACAGGGACAGGATCACCTGCGGGGCCGAGTTGGCGATGTTCAGGGCCTGGGCGCCCAGCTGCTGCTGGACCTGCAGCGCCTGGAGGCGGGCGCTTTCCTTGGCCATGTCGGCGTCGACCAGGTTTCCGATGCCGCTTTCCAGCACGTCGGTCAGCTTGGAGATGAAGGTGTTGTGCGCCTCGATCTGCTTGGCCTGGGCGCCGATGTCGCCCATGGCCGAGTTCACGTTGACGATCGAGGCGCTCAGCTGGGCCAGGACCGCCGTGGCGTTGGTGGCGGTGTTGATCGAGGACGTCGCCGCCATGGTGATGATCGAGCCGCCCAGCGACAGGTTCTTCACGCTGAGGGTGACGTAGGCGTCCGCGTCGGCGTTGGCGAGGAAGCGGATGGGGGCGGTCAGCGAACCGTTGAGCATGTTCGCGCCGTCGAACTCGGCGTTGTCGACGATCTGCCGGACCTGGCGGAGCAGGGCCTTGTAGTCGGCGTTGAGCGCGCCGCGGGCCGCCGAATCGATCGACGGGTCCATGGCCGCGGTGACCTTCTCCTTCATCTCGTTCAGGAGGTCGGAGATGGTCTCGCCGGCGGTGAGCGTCACGTCGGCGATCGAGGTCGCCCGGTCCATGCTCATCTTGACGGCCGAGAGGGCGCCGATGTCCGCGCGCTGGCCCTGGGCGACGGCCCAGACGGAGGCGTTGTCCTTGGCTCCGTTGACCTTCAGGCCGGTGTTGATGCGGCTCTGAACCTGCTCGAGCTGGTCGTTGGTCTTGTTGAGCTGCTGGAGCGCAATCATGGCCGACGTATTGGTATGCACGCTGACCGTCATGGTCCTCTCCTTACCGGATATCGACGGGACCCTAGCGGCCGGTTGGTGTGCGTATGGTTAACGCCGCTCGAACGGATGCGACCGCGCGGCGAGAGCCTGCGCGGCGGAAAGTCACAGTCTGGCCGGTCCGCCTCGGCGGGCCGTCGTCTCGTCAGGCCTTGGTCTGGATCACCTGGCCTGCGGCGTAGCCGGGGCTGGCGCGCAGGCGGAGCACCTCTTCGCGGGGGAACTGGTTGACGACTTCGCCCGTGGCCCGGTTGAGGGTCTTGTAGACGAAGCCTCCGGTCGTTCCGTCCTGCTCGATGACCAGCCGGTAGTCGGCGCCGGTGTCGAGCTGCTGGGAGTTGCGGTTGGCAGGCGAGGCCGAAACAGCATTGCCACCGTCTCCGATGGCCTGGTTCAGCGATGCGGCTACTGACGAGATCCTTTCGACATTCGTGGTCATCTCCAGAACGCCGCCCGTTCAGGACGGCGTCTCCCCTTAGTCGGCGGCGGCGGATCGCCGCCCGCCGGCAGGAGGCGGGCCCTTGCGGGCCCGCCTCCGTCCGTAGGCTTCAGGCTTAGCGGAAGAGGCCGAGCAGGCTCGACGACGCCGAGTTGGCGATCGACAGGGCCTGGATGCCCAGCTGCTGCTTGGTCTGCAGGGCCTGCAGTCGGGCGCTTTCCTTCGCGAGGTCGGCGTCCACCAGGTTACCGACGCCGGCTTCCAGGCTGTCCTGCAGCTTGCCGATGAAGGTGGCGTGGGTTTCCAGCGCTTTCGAGCTGGTGCCCAGGCGCGACAGCGAGGCCGAGACGTTGTTGGCCGACGTTTCGACGGTGCCGGCCAGGGTCAGGGCGGCGGTCGCCGTGGCGAACGAGGCCGTGGCGGCCACGGTCACGATCGAACCACCCAGAGCCATGATCTCGGCGCGGACGGTCAGCTTGGACGAGCCGTCGGCGTTGGCGAGCGACGCGATGGCCGTGGCGCCCGTGTTGATCAGGTTCTTGCCGTTGAACTCGGCGTTCGAGACGGTCTTCGCGACCTGGTCGCGGAGGGCCTTGAAGTCTTCGTTCAGGGCGGCGCGGGCGGTGGAGTCCAGCGAGGCGTCGGCCGCGGCCAGGGCCTTTTCCTTCATCTGGTTGAGCAGATCGGAAACGGTTTCGCCGGCGGCGATCGACACGTCGGCGATCGACTGGCCACGCTGAAGGCTGTCCTTCACCGCGTTCAGGGCGCCGATCTCGGAGCGCTGCGACTGGGCGATGGCCCAGATGGCGCCGTTGTCCTTGGCGGACGCGACCTTCTTGCCCGTGTTGATGCGGGCCTGAACGGTCTGGAGTTCCGAGTTGGTTTGGTTGAGGTTCTGGAGCGCAACGAGCGCGCCGACGTTGGTGTTAACGCTGTTCAGCGCCATGACACTAGTCCTTCCTTCCGGATGTCCGACCGTCGTTTTGACCGTCGGGGGCGTTTTGCCCGACTGGGGAAGAAGCAAGCGGGGGGCCAGCGGCCGGCTTTGCCGTTCTCCTGCCAAGTAATTGATATCGTTACGTTAGATTGGCTTAACCATGCTTTGGCCCCGGCACTTGTTGCCGGGCGCCGCAGCGGTGCGGCAGAAAGTGCCGGGCAGCGCGGAAGAAAGTGCCGATTCCATCGGCCGGACGCTGCGGGAGGCTGGCCATGATCGACCTGCGGCCGCTCGAGCGGAGCGACAGCGAGCGACTGTTCCTGTGGCGGCGCGAGCCCGAAGTCGATCGATGGATGTGCGGCCGGGTTTCCGAAACCCTCGACGAGCACGAGCGCTGGCTCGACCAGTTTCTCGCCAACCCCGACGTGCGCGGCTGGATCATCGCCGTGCGCGGCGAGCCGGTGGGCCTACTGACGCTGAAGGGCCTGGCCGGATGCGACCAGTGCGCCCAGTGGGGCTGGTACATCGGAGAAGCCGGCGCGCGCGGGCGTGGCGTGGGGCGGGCGGCCCAGGCGCTGGGCCTGGACCTGGCCTTCGGCGAGCTGGGCCTGAACAAGGTCACGGCCGAGGTGCTGGCCGACAACGAGGTGGCGCTGAAGGCCCAGGCCTCGGCCGGGTTCCGGCGCGAGGGCTACCTGCGGCAGCAGGCCCTGAAGGACGGCCGCTTCCGCGACGTGGTGCTGCTGGCGGTGCTGCGGGAGGAGTGGAATCGCTGCCGCGACGCCTTCCTCCGCTCGCTTTCGGGTTCGGGGCTGATCGCTTCTTAACGGCGCGCACACGCATACGCGCGAGAGTGGCCCCGCAATTGCGAGCGCAGAAGCGTGGTCCAGATCAACAACAGCTACCTGCTCGGCCTCTACGGCGTCTCGTCCGACATGATCGGCGCGCTCAGCACGGGCGTGAGCACGGCCGCGGCCAAGCCGAAGGACCCGACTCCGCCCTGGTCCAGTTCGTCGACCGCACCGCGGGCCAACGAACTGGTCGAGCGGGCCCTGCGCGGGCGTTCGTTCATCGACCTGACCGGCGCCCAGGTGGACGTGAAGGGCGCGAGCCAGGACTATCGCAAGCTGTTCGCCCTGTATCAGGGGCTCAATACCCTGCACGCCCTGGCCTCGCGCATGGACACAAAGGGCGTCTCCACCTTCGAGCAGAGCCAGATCGAGCGACGCTTCGCCGCCGGCATGGGCCAGGTTGGCGACTTCATCGGCGACCTGAAGCTCGACAACATGGACATGGCGCGCGGGACCGCCGCCGCGGTGCTGAAGAGCAGCGTGGGCATGAAGCGGCCGGCCACCGATTACGTCGGAGCGGTGATCCACGAGGGGGCCTCCACCGATCCGGTCGCGGCCTACCAGGGCAACGTGCAGTTCAACGTGCGGGTCCAGAAGTCGACCACGCTCAGCACCGGCCAGGTGATCGTCGTCGGCGGGCCCATCGACGTGTCCATCGACCTGAACGACATGGGCACGACGCCGCGCACGCTGGCGAACGTGAACACCTTCATCAACGACAGGCTGGCGGCGGCGAACATCCAGACGCGCTTCGCCACCGAGCGGACCCCGGGACAGGCCCGCACCGTGACGGTCGGCGACAAGACCGTGACCCTGCCGGCGACGCAGGATCGCTTCGCGCTGAAGATCAAGGGCAGCGCGATGGAGAGCGTGACCTTCTCCACCACCAGCAACGCCGACGCGGTCTATGTGGTGCAGCAGGCCAACACCGGCGACGCCGCCAAGCAGCAGCTGCTGAAGTTCCAGTCCAACGATCCCGCGGCCGGGACCCCCTCGGCCGCCCAGGTCCGGGTCGGCGAGACGCACTGGGCCGACGGCCGCGCCTTCGCCATGGACATGGCCTCCGCGGTAGAGACCGCCCGGGCGGTCCAGACCGGCGCGGACGGCTCGGTCTATGTGCTTGCGGACGTGGACGGGACGATCGCCGGCCAGGACATCAAGGGCGAGCAGGACGTCGCCCTGCTCAAGTACGACTCCTCGGGCCAGCTGGTCTTCGCCCGCACCCTCGGCGCCGCCGAGACCGCCAGCGGCTACGCCCTGGCCGTCAACGCCGACGGCAAGGTCGCGGTCGCGGGCGCGGTGACCGGCGCGCTGGACCGCGGAGACGACGGCCTGGACGGCGACAAGTCCGACGGCTT
>DASPLM010000199.1:0-7480 GCA_035627575.1 Caulobacteraceae bacterium
GGAGCAGCTGCTGGGGGCGCCGGTGCGCTTCGCCGAGGACTGCATCGGCGAGCCGGCCCGCAACGCCATCGCCGACACCCCGGTCGGCGGCGTGATCCTGCTGGAGAACGTGCGCTTCCACGCCGGCGAGGAGAAGAACGACCCGGAGCTGGCCCGCCAGATGGCCGCCGTCGGCGACCTCTACGTCAACGACGCCTTCTCCGCCGCCCACCGCGCCCACGCCTCGACCGAAGGCCTGGCCCGCCTGCTGCCGGCCTACGCGGGCGAAAGCATGGCCCGCGAGCTGAAGGCGCTTGACAAGGCGCTGGGCAGCCCCGAGCGCCCTGTCATCGGCATCGTCGGCGGGGCCAAGGTCTCGACCAAGCTCGACCTGCTGAAGAACCTGGTGGGCAAGCTGCAGTACCTGTCGATCGGCGGCGGCATGGCCAACACCTTCCTGGCCGCCCAAGGCCACGACGTCGGCGGCTCGCTGTGCGAGCACGACCTGGCCGACACGGCGCGCGAGATCCTGGCTGAGGCGGTAGCCCAGGGCTGCACCCTGCTGCTGCCGGTGGACGTGGTGGTGGCGACCGAGTTCCGCGCCCACGCCCCGGCCCGATTCACCGGCGTCGACGACATCCGGCCCGACGAGAAGATCCTCGACGCCGGCCCGCAGACGGTGGCGCGCCTGATCTCGGCCATCAACACCTCGAAGACCCTGATCTGGAACGGCCCGCTGGGCGTGTTCGAGATGCCGCCCTTCGACGCCGCCACGGTGTCGGCGGCGAGGCACACGGCGGAACTCGCGAAGGCCGGGCGAATTGTAGCGGTCGCCGGCGGCGGGGACACCGTTTCGGCGCTGAACCACGCGGGGGTCGTGAACGACTTCACCTTCGTCTCGACGGCCGGGGGCGCCTTCCTCGAATGGATGGAAGGCAAGGTCCTGCCGGGCGTCGAGGCCCTCAAATCCTGACGCGCGGCGTTCCCCGCCGCGCTAGACTGACGCAAAACCAAACTCCGGGACGGAAAGACCTATGGACCTGCAAGCTCTGAACAAGGTGGCCGAAGCGATGGTGGCCCCGGGCCGCGGCATCCTCGCCGCCGACGAATCCACCGGCACCATCAAGAAGCGCTTCGACGCCATCGGCGTGGAGAACACCGAGGAGAACCGCCGCGACTACCGCGAGCTGATGTTCCGCTCGGACGCCATGCGCGAGCACATCTCGGGCGTCATCCTGTTCGACGAGACCATCTGGCAGAACGGAGCCGACGGCACGCCCCTGGTGGACCTGATCACGGCCGCGGGCTCGATCCCGGGCATCAAGGTGGACAAGGGCGCCCACCCCCTGCCGGGCTTCCCCGGCGAGACCATCACCGAGGGCCTGGACGGCCTGGGCGAGCGCCTGACCAAGTACTATGAGCGCGGCGCCCGCTTCGCGAAGTGGCGCGCGGTGATCGACATCGCCGACGGCATCCCGACCTGGGGGGCGATCAAGGCCAACGCCCACGCGCTGGCCCGCTACGCCGCCCTGTGCCAGGCGCACCAGATCGTGCCCATCGTCGAGCCGGAAGTGCTGATGGACGGCGCCCACGACATCGCCCGCTGCGACGAGGTCACCCGCCTGGTGCTGAAGACGGTCTTCCAGGAGCTGTTCGAGCAGAAGGTCGCGCTGGAAGGCATGGTGCTGAAGCCGAACATGATCATCTGCGGCAAGAAGTGCGCGAATCGCTCGTCCGTGGACGAGGTGGCCGAGCGCACCATCGCGGCGCTCAAAGCCACCGTGCCCTCGGCCGTGCCCGGAATCGCCTACCTGTCCGGCGGCCAGTCGGACGAGGAGGCCACCGCCCACCTCGGCGCCATGAACCGCATCGGCGGCTTCCCCTGGAAGATGACCTTCTCCTACGGCCGCGCCCTGCAGGCCGCCCCGCAGAAGGCCTGGGCCGGCAAGAAGGAAAACGTGGCCGCCGCCCAGGCCGCCTTCGCCCACCGCGCCCGCATGAACGGCCTGGCGTCCAAGGGCGAGTACGCCGCGGACCTGGAAAGGGCGGCGTAGGACGCAATGACCGCCTCCCCCTGTTGCGGCAGCAACTGGGGGAGGTGTCAGCGAAGCTGACGGAGGGGGAAGACCGGGAGCGCCGCGCGCTACAACGTCCCCCCTCCGGCCGCTACGCGTCCACCTCCCCCAGTGCTCCGCACCGGGGGAGACGGGCTGGCCGTCCACATCTCGGGATAACGGCTAGCCTCGCGCGGTGCGCCGGCTGGCGGCTGTGGCAGCGCTCTACGCGCTGAACAACAGCGCCCGGAGCGCATAGGCGACCAGCATCGTCGCTCCAGTCCCAGCCACGGCCAGGGCCACGAACCACGCCAGCTTCTTCCAGAGCGGGCGGCGGTCCTCAGTCATGGTAGCCCGCGTCGGCGGTGACCTTGCCGCGGAACACCCAGTAGACCCAGATGGTGTAGGCGAGGATCAGCGGGATGGCGACGGCCGCGCCGACCAGCATCAGGCCAAGCGCATTGTCGGGCGCGGCGGTCTGGCG
This sequence comes from Caulobacteraceae bacterium, assembly GCA_035627575.1. GTDB lineage: Bacteria > Pseudomonadota > Alphaproteobacteria > Caulobacterales > Caulobacteraceae > JAEZEZ01. Next base: position 2,518 of record DASPLM010000199.1, read on the forward strand.
ATAGTCCAGCACATAGGGGACCGTGAACGGCGCGAAGCCCACGGCCAGGCCCAGGTAGCCGGACAGGAACACCAGCAGGGCGCCCAGGAACGGCATGCGGTGCGACTGGCCGCGCATGCCGATCAGGATCATGCCCAGGCCGACCAGCCCCAGCAGCGGCACGGGCGTCAGGGGCAGGAAGCGCCCGAGGTCGAGGCTTCCGTCGGACCAGCCCCACCGCTCGGCCACCTGAGGATGCTGGAACAGGGTGGCGAGGCTGACCGCCGCCAGGGCTGCGGCCACGGCGGCCGTGGCGGCGAAGGTCCAGCGCCGGGCGTCGCCGTGCAGTTCGTCCTGGCTCTTCATCACCAGCCAAGTGGCGCCCAGCAGGGCGTAGCCCAGCACCAACCCGGCCGCCACCAGCAGGGTGTAGGGGGTGAACCAGTCGAAGGCCCCGCCGGCGAAGCGGCCGTCGACCACCTGCACGCCCTGGATGAAGCCGCCGAGGATCAGGCCTTGGGCAAAGGCGGCGAGGATCGAGCCGGCGGCGAAGGCCTGGGTCCACAGCAGGCGGCCGCGCTTGCGCCCGCGGAAGCGGAACTCGAAGGCCACGCCGCGCAGGATCAGCCCGCCCAGCATCATCAGCACGGGCAGGTAGAAGGCCGGCATGACGATCGAATAGGCCAGGGGGAAGGCGGCCAGCAGGCCGCCGCCGCCCAGCACCAGCCAGGTCTCGTTGCCGTCCCAGACCGGCGCGATCGAGTTCATCATCACGTCCCGGTCCTGGGCCGAGCGCGCGAACGGGAAGAGGACGCCGACGCCGAGGTCGAAGCCGTCGAGCACCACGTAGAGCAGCACGGCGACGGCGATCAGCCCCGCCCAGATCAGCGGCAGGTCGAGGCTCATGGCGCTTCCTCCTCGGGCGCCGCGGCGAGCGGCGTGCCCGGCGCGCGCAGGCTGTCCCGCGGCGGTTCGTGATCGTGCGCCCTTGCCGGGCCGGCGTGCAGCATGCGCAGGACGTAGATGGCCCCGGCGGTGAACACGACGGCGTACACCACCATGTAGGTGATCAGGCTGAAGCCCACCTGCCCCGCGCCGACGGGCGACACGGCGTCGGCGGTGCGAAGGACGCCGTAGACCACCCAAGGCTGACGGCCCACTTCGGTGACGATCCAGCCGGCCAGCACGGCGACGAAGCCGGCCGGCCCCATGGCCACGGCGTACCGCAGGAACCAGCGACTCTCGGCGAGACGGCGGCGGAACAGCAGCCACGCGCCCCAGGCGCCCAGGACCAGCATCAGCACGCCAAGCCCGACCATGACCCGGAAGCTCCAGAACACCAGGAAGACCGGCGGACGGTCCTCCGGCGCGAAGGACTTAAGGCCCCGCACCTCCTCGCCGGGCGGGGCGACGATGATGCCGGCGCCGGGGATCGCGAGCTCCAGATGGGTCTTCTCGGCGGCCCGGTCGGGAATGCCGAAGACCACCAGCGGGTGGTTCCTGCCGGTCTCCCAGTAGGCCTCGATGGCGGCGAGCTTGGAGGGCTGGTGTTCCTTGGCCACCTCGCCGGACCAGTGGCCGGCCAGCACCTGCAGCGGGGCGGCGACGGCGATCAGGCCGACGGCCATGGTGAGCGCAGTCAGGCTCTCCCTGCACTCGCGCCGGCGCAGCAGCTGCCAGGCCGAAGCCGCGCCGACCACCAGGGCGGTGGTCAGGTAGGCCGCCAGCAGCATGTGGGCGAAGCGGGAGGGGAAGCTGGGATTGAAGATGACCTGGAGGTAGTCCGTGGCCAGGAACCGGCCGTCCGCCGCCACCTCGAAGCCCTGGGGCGTCTGCATCCAGCTGTTGGCCGACAGGATCCAGAAGGCCGACATGGCCGTGCCGACGGCCACCAGCACGGTCGAAAGGAAGTGCAGCCGGTTGCCGACCTTGCTCCAGCCGAACAGCATGACGCCCAGGAACGAGGCCTCGAGGAAGAAGGCGGTCAGGACCTCGTAGGCCAGCAAGGGCCCGATGACCCCGCCCGTCAGCCGGATGAACTCGCTCCAGTTGGTGCCGAGCTGGTAGCTGAGCACCACGCCCGAGACCACGCCCATGCCGAACGAGATCGCGAAGACCTTCACCCAGAACAGGTAGAGCGTCCGGAAGCGCTCCTTCTTCGTGAACAGCCACAGGCCTTCCAGCACGGCCAGGTAGCTGGCCAGGCCGATGGTGAAGGCCGGGAACAGGATGTGGAACGCGATGGTGAACGCGAACTGGAGGCGCGACAGGAAGAGCGCGTCGAGGTCCATGGGGAGATGGTCCTGATCGCCGGATGCGGCCGGGACGCCATACTCCCATTCCGCGGCGAGTGCGACAGGGCGCCGCATCCGTAAAACTACGTAGGCCGAGGCGTCCGCTGGTTGCCGTCGCGTAAGGAAACCGACGCCTTTTCAGCGATCTGTGAGCTTGACAGCCGCGTGACGCTGTTCGCAAGTCCGGCCGGTCAGAGGGGGACTGGGACGATGCCGACGCTCACCAACGGGGACGACATCGCCAGCGGCACGAACGGGGCGGACGAGTTCCACGGTCTGGAGGGGGCCGACCGGATTTCCGCCGGCGGCGGGAACGACGTGGTCAACGGCGATGGCGGCGCCGACTACCTGCGCGGCATGAGCGGCGACGACCAGCTGAACGGCGGGGCGGGTGACGACACCCTGGACGGCGGCGTCGGGGGCGACGCCTTCAACGGCGGCGGCGGCTACGACACGGTCTCTTACCGGCTGGCCGCCAGCGGACTGACTCTCGACGTGACGGGGCTGCTCAGCACGGGCGACGCGGCCGGCGACAGCTTCGCCTCGATCGAGCGCTTCATGCTGTCCACCTACGCGGACATCTTCCATGGCGGCGGGGGCGTCGACACCGTGGTGGGCTACGCGGGGGACGATCTGATCAACGGCCTCGGCGGCAACGACCGGCTGTACGGCGATCTCGGCCAAGACACCCTCAACGGCGGCGACGGCGCAGACCTGCTGTTCGGCGAAGCCGACAACGACACGGTCAACGGCGGCGGCGGGAACGACCAGCTCTACGGCGGCGACGGCCTGGACTGGCTCGACGGCGGTGACGGGTCCGACACCCTTGAAGGCGGCGGAGGGGCCGACCTGCTCATGGGCGGTGCGGGATTCGACACCGTGTCCTACGCCTCCGCCTCTGCGAGCGTCGGGGTCTTCACGAACGTCGAGGCGGCAAACTTCGGCGCGGCGACCGGCGACTCCTTCGCCGAAATCGAGCGGTGGCTGCTCACCGCCCACGCGGACCAGTTCGCCGGCGGGGGCGACGCGGTCACGGTGATGGGAGGGGGCGGCGACGACCTCCTGTCGGGCAGCGTCCAGGCCGACCTCCTGAACGGCGGCGAGGGAAACGATCTCCTGAGTGGCAGGGATCACTTCGATCGGCTGTATGGCGGGGGTGGGGACGACCAGCTCTACGGCGGGGCCGGCTGGGACCGCCTGTGGGGCGACGCAGGCAACGACACCCTCGACGGCGGGTCGGGCGACGACGACTTCTTCGGCGGCGACGGCTTCGACTACGTCTCCTATCTCTCGTCGACGACGGCCGTGATCCTCTTCAACGGCCAGGGTCTCTACGGCGAGGCGGCCGGCGACCAGTACGACAGCATCGAGGGCTTCAACCTCTCGCTCTTCGACGACAGCTTCACCGGGACGTCGGGCATGGACATCGTCTTCGGCGATGCCGGGGACGACGTGCTCGTCGGGGCGGACGGGAACGACCAGCTGAGCGGCGACGACGGCTCCGACGTGCTGCGCGGAGGCGGCGGCGACGACGCCCTCCTCGGTGGCGCTGGCTTCGACGTGCTGCAGGGCGGAGACGGCGCCGACACCCTCTACACCATGACCGACGAGGACGTGCTCGTCGGCGGGGCGGGATACGACACGGTGTGGTTCAGCGCCGCGGTGAACATCACCCTTGGCGCGACCACGGGGACCTACCTCGAGGTGGAGGCGTTCACGCTGCAGGGGGGCGCCGACAGGTTCGACGCCTCGTCGAGCTCGTCCGCGCTGGTGATCAACGCGGGGGACGGCAACGACGAGATCTGGGCCTCCAACGGCGCCGGCTCCATCGTCCACGGGGGCGACGGAACGGATACCCTCCGCGGCGGCTCGTCCAGCGACTTCCTCTACGGCGACGCGGGCGAAGACCTGCTGTTGGGAGGCGACGGCGCGGACGTGCTGCGCGGCGGCGAGGGGCGCGGCGTGCTGTTCGGCGGCGAGGGCGGGGATGCGCTCGAGGGCGGCTCGGCAGGGGATTTCATGACCGGCGAAGCCGGTGACGACGTGCTCGACGGCAAGGGGATGGCGGCGCCCTTCGCCACCCTGGGCGCCACCGACAACCTCGTAGGCGGAGCCGGCGCGGACACCTTCGTCATCGGCCTGGGCTACGGCCATGTGGTGATCGGCGACTTCGTCCTCGGCGAGGACATCCTGTCGCTGCTCGCCCATGCGTACGCCGGAACGGGCTATTCCATCCTGGGCGCGGCGACGGCCGGCAACGTGGTGGACGTGGCCATCGGCAGCGACATGCTGCATTTCGTCGATCTGGACGTGGCCGCGGTGCAGGCGATCATGACCGAGTTCTACGACAACGTCCCCCCGCCTCCGCCGCCGCCAGGCGCCCCCGCCGACGGCGGCGCGTTCCGCTTCGACCCGGCGCTGGGCGAATGGACGCTCTGACGCGCGGTCTTGGTTTATCGGCCTTCACCGCGTTTCTTGATCAAAGCCTAACAGCGAAGGGTGGACCCTGAGCGTCTTGTGAGGGCGTGGGAGCTCGCGCGTGCGCGCGCGGCATGAACCCCCCTGCGCCCTGAGGGAGAACGCTCATGGCGTACATCACACTGACACCCGGCGACGACACGTATCCCGTGGGCGTCTCCAACGCTGGGTCCGACACGATCAGCGGGCTCGAAGGCAACGACCTGATCCGC
>DASPLM010000200.1:0-5131 GCA_035627575.1 Caulobacteraceae bacterium
GTCATGGCGACGACGAAGGCGGCGCGCAGCGCCACCTCGGTCTTGCCGAAGCCGACATCGCCGCAGATCAGGCGGTCCATGGGGCGACCGGCGCCGAGGTCCTCCAGCACGTCGGCGACGGCGGACAGCTGGTCCTCGGTCTCCTCGTAGGGGAAGCGGGCGCAGAACTCGTCGAACAGGCCATGCGGCGGCTCGACGGCGCCGGTGGACTTCACCTGGCGGGCGGCGGCGATCTTGATCAGGCCCTCGGCCATCTCGCGCAGCCGGTCCTTGGCCCGCGCCTTGCGCGCCTGCCAGGCCGCCCCGCCCAGGCGGTCCAGCTGCACGCCCTCGCTCTCGGACCCGTAGCGGGTCAGCAGGTCGATGTTCTCGACCGGCAGGTAGAGCTTGGAGTCCCCGTAGTAGTGCAGCTCCAGGCAGTCGTGCGGGGCGTCGTTGACGTCCAGGGTCTTCAGGCCCTCGTAGCGGCCGATGCCGTGGTCGATGTGGACCACGAAGTCGCCCTGGCTGAGCGCCGAGGCCTCTGCCAGGAAGTTCGACGCCCGCCGCCGCTTGCGCGGCCGCGCCAGGCGGTCGCCCAGGATGTCCGTCTCGGAAATGACGGCCAGGTTGTCGGCGATGAAGCCGGTCTCGACCGGCAGCACCACCCGCTGGGGCGCCTTCGGGTCCGCCGCCTTGGCCGCCTGCCAGTAGGGCGCGAAGCGGATGTTGCTGAGACCGTGGTCGGCCAGCATGGTCCCCAGCCGCTCGGAGGAGCCCTCGGACCAGGAGGCGAACAGGACCCGCTTGCCCTCCTTCGACAGGGCCTTGGCATGGTCGGCCACGGCCTCGAACAGGTTCACGCTGTCCTGGGCCCGCTCGGCGGCGAAGCCGCGGCCGCCGCGGGCGCCCAGGTCGACGACGTTGTCGCCCTCCTTCTGAAAGGGGCTGAAAGTGCGCCACGGCCGCCGCTCGAGCCGTGCGTCCCACTCCTGGGCAGTGAGGTAGAGGGCGTCGGGCGGCAGGGCCTTGTAGCCGGAGCTGCCCTTGGCCTTGGCCGTGGTCTGGCGGGCGTCGTAGGCGTCCTCGACCATGGCGATACGCTCGTCCCGGGCCTCGGCGGCCAGATGGTCCAAGGCCACCAGGGCGTTGTCGGGCAGGTAGTCGAACAGGGTCTCCAGGCCGTCGTACAGCAGCGGCATCCAGTGTTCGAATCCCTGCCGGCGCGCCCCCTCGCTGACGGCGGCATAGACCGGATCGTCCCCCGCCGCCCCAAAGGTCTTCAGCCAGCCTGAGCGGAAGCGCGAGATGGCGTCGGCGTCGAGAAGGGCCTCGCTCACCGGCAACAGTTCGATTTCGGTCAGCTGGCGAGTCGAGCGCTGGGTGCCGGGATCGAAGGCGCGGATGGATTCCAGCTGCTCGCCGAACAGGTCGAGGCGCACCGGCTCCTCGGCGCCCGGCGGGAAGACGTCGATGACGCCGCCGCGGATGGCGTACTCCCCGCGATCCGACACCGTGGAGGCCCGCATGTAGCCATTGACGGCGAAATAGCGCTCGAGGTCGGCCAGGTTGACGCTTCGGCCGACCCGCGTGGCGTAGCCGGCGCCCGACAGCGCCTTGCGCGGCGGGACCCGCTGCACCAGCGCCGGCGTGGTGGTCAGCACCAGCAGGGGCTTCTTCTCGGCGGCATCGCGCCGGCAGAGCGCCCACAGCGCCGCCATGCGCTGGGCGGCCAGGCCCGGCGACGGGCTGACGCGATCGTAGGGCAGGCAATCCCAAGCAGGAAAGCGAATGACCTGAAGGTCTTGCGAGAAGAATCGCAGGGCCTGCTCGAAGGTGTCGGCCCGAGCGTAGTCGCGGGCGACGAACAGGGTCGTGCCGCCCCGCGCCTTCATGAGGTCCGCGACGACGAGGGCGTCGAAGCCCTCGGGAGCGCCGGCGATCTGCAGGCCTCCCTCGGCGTTGGCGATGCGTTTGAGCTCGTTCACCGGATCAGGAACCCCGAACTTCGGCCGGGGTCGCCGCGTGCGCGGTCTCGCGGAACGCCTGGATCATGGCCATCACCTCGCCCTGGTATTCGGCGGGAGTCGGCTCGCGCCCCACGATCCAGCCGAACAGGTCCTGGTCCGGGACCTGGAGGATGCGTTCGAACTCGTCCAGCTGGGCCTCGGTCAGGTCGCGGGCATGCAGATCCGAAAACGGCCCCAGGATGAGGTCCGCTTCACGGAAGCCGCGGCGCCAGGCGCGGAAAGACAGACGGTTGAGGCGCGCCTCTCGCGAAGGCTCGGTCATCGGCAATCCTGTGGATGGGCGCGCGTCATACCTCTCAACGCGGCGCTTGGTAAGCGGCTATGGTGGTCGCATGCGGCCGGAGATTCTCTTTCCCCTGTTCGCGGAGGTCTCCAGCCTGAAGGGCGTGGGGCCACGCAACGCGCCCCTGCTCGAGAAGGTTGCGGGGCCGATCGTGCGCGACCTGCTGCTGCTGGCTCCGACGAGCCTGATCTTCCGCGAACGGGCGACCGCGGCGACCGCGGTCGAGGGCCGCATCCAGACCTTCGAAGTGACGGTCGTCCAGCACCAGCGCAGCCCCAAGCCAGGCGCCCCGTACAAGGTGCGGGCGACCGACGCCACGGGGTTCGTACACCTGATCTATTTCAAGGTATTCGGCGACCATCTGGAGAGAAAGCTTCCGGTCGGGTCGCGCTGGATCGTCAGCGGACGCGTCGAGCGGTTCGGCTCCGAGGTGCAGATCCCGCACCCGGACCACCTGGTCCCCGCCGACAAGGGGGAAGAGCCGCCCTCGGTCGAGCCGGTCTATCCCGCCACCGCCGGCCTCACCTCGCGCCAGGTCCGCCGTTTCGTCCTCCAGGCGCTGGAGGCCGCGCCGGACCTGCCCGAATGGCAGGATGAGGCGTGGCTGAAGCGCGAGGGATGGGCGTCCTGGCGCGCCTCGCTGGCCAGGCTGCACGCGCCGGAGGCCGAGCCGGACATCTCGCCGGTCTCGTCGGCACGCCGGCGCCTGGCCTACGATGAACTCCTCGCACACCAGCTGGCGCTGGGCCGCCGCCGCAGCAAGCGCCGCGCCGTGCCGGCGCCCGTGATCGCTCCCGGGAAGGCCTCCGCCGCCCTGGCCGCCGCCCTGCCCTTTGCCCTGACCGGGGCCCAGTCCCGCGCCCTGGCCGAAATCCGTAGCGACCTGACCTCGGGCCGGCGCATGAGCCGTCTGCTGCACGGGGATGTCGGCTCGGGCAAGACCGTCGTGGCCCTGTCGGCCATGGTCGATGTCGCCTCAGCGGGCTTCCAGGCCACGCTCATGGCTCCGACCGAAATCCTGGCCCGTCAGCACTTCGAGCGGTTGAAGCCGCTGTGGGAGGCCGCCGGGCTGGCGGGCGTGCTGCTGAGCGGCCGCGACAAGGGCTCCGCGCGGCGGGACAAGCTGGAGCGCCTCGCGGACGGTCGCGCGGCGATCGCCGTGGGCACCCACGCCCTGTTCCAGGCCGAGGTGCGGTTCCGCGACCTGGCGCTGGCGGTCATGGACGAGCAGCACCGCTTCGGCGTCAGCGAACGCCAGCGGCTGCAGGACAAGGGCGAATCCGTCCACGTGCTGGCCCTGTCCGCCACGCCGATTCCGCGCACCCTGGAGCTGACCCAGTTCGGCGACCTCGAGGTTTCGAAGCTCGACGAGAAGCCGCCGGGCCGCAAACCGGTGGCGACGCGCGCCATCCCGACGGCCCGGATCGGCGACGTCGTGGCGCGGCTGAGGCAGGTCCTGGCCTCCGGCGCCCAGGCCTACTGGATCTGCCCGCTCGTGGCGGAGTCGGAGCTCAGCGATCTTGCGGCGGCGGAAGAGCGGGCGCGGGACCTGACGGCGCACCTCGGCGACGAGGTCGGTCTCGTGCACGGCCAGATGTCGGGGCCGGAGAAGGACGCGGTGATGACCGCCTTCGCCGAGGGCCGGCTGAAGCTGCTGGTCGCGACCACCGTCGTGGAGGTCGGCGTCGACGTGCCCAACGCCACCATCATGGTCATCGAGCACGCCGAGCGCTTCGGCCTGGCGCAGCTGCACCAGCTGCGCGGACGTGTGGGCCGCGGCGCCGCCGAGAGCGCCTGCATCCTGCTCTACGACGGCCAGTTGTCCGAGACTGCGCGCGCGCGGCTCGACGTGCTGCGACGGACCGAGGACGGGTTCGAGATCGCCGAGACGGACTGGGCCCTGCGCGGCGGCGGGGACCTGCTGGGCCTGAAGCAGAGCGGCTTTCCCGACTATCGCCTGGCCGACCCGGTGGCGCACCGCGATCTGCTGTTCGCCGCGGCGGACGACGCGCGCCTGTGCCTGGCGCGGGATCCCAAGTTCGAAAGCGACCGAGGTCGCGCCCTGCGGATCCTCTGTCAGCTCTACGACTGGCGGCCCGAGCGAACGGACGCCCCGGCCTGAGCTTCCGGCGGCTTCAGCGCCGCTACCCGGGCCTGAGCATCCGCCTCAATATCGACGTAGAACAGGTTGTAGGACTTTATCTTCTGCCGATCCGCCCAGGACCCGGCAGGCTTCAGGGACGGCGACTTGGGGTGGGATGTCCGCAGCAGGCCATCGTCGCAGCGGGCAGCCACCTCGCGGGCGAGGAAAGCGGGACGCGCGCCCCACTCCAGCCCTGTGGCGTTGGTGGCGCCGAGGTTCCGCCGGGCCGGCGCCACTTCTTCGGTCTCGAAGCCGAGCACCGGGTTCACACACAGCGCCGCGCGGCCGCGCAGGCTCTCGAGCCGGCCATGATCGTTCCAGATCAGGGCGCGGGCCAGCCGCCGCCGGGCGCCCTCGACGTTCAGCTCCGGCTCTTCCGCCCAGGCGACGACGCAGCCCGCCTGCCCCGGCCGGCTGCACGCCGGGATGACGGCGTTGGGCGCGTAGCGATCGGCGGCCACGACCGTATCCATGAGATAGGCGGCGGCCAGGCGGCTGCGCAGCTCAGGGTTCGGCGCGATCTCCTCGCGGATGAGCCGGTCGGCGAGAATGCCGCCTTGCTCCGCCCCGGCGACCACCAGCGGCCGGCCGGTGTCGTAGTGGTCGAGCCAGAAGCGGAAGGCGCGCCGCACGTCCTCGTAGGCGAAGGCCCGGGCGTCCCGAGCGTCGTCGCGCAGGGTCGAATGGGCGTAGAGG
>DASPLM010000201.1:0-3967 GCA_035627575.1 Caulobacteraceae bacterium
CGAGCAGCGCCTTGACGACGTCGTCGGCGTCAGCCGGCTTTGACAGGTAGTCCGTGGCCCCCGCCTTGACCGCGGCGACCGCCGTGGCGATCGCACCATAGCCGGTGAGCATTACCGCCCGAGAATCGGGCCTGCGCTCGCGCAGCGCCTCGACGACCTTGAGGCCGTTGCCGTCCTCCAGCCGCATGTCCAGCACGGCGAAGGCGGGCGGTGCGGTCTTCAGCGCCTCCATGGCCTCGCCGACCGAGCCGACCTGGGTCACCTCGAAGCCCCGCGCCTCGAGCGCCCGGCCGAGCCGGGTTCGTAGCGGCGCGTCATCGTCCATGACCATGAGGCTCTTGTCCGGCAGGGCGGCGATGGCTTCGGCGGCTGTGTCGGTCATGCGATTGGTTCCATGAACACGTTCGGTGAATGCATAATTCCCGTCGCAGGGGATCGGTTCAAGGCAAGTATCCTTAACGCGCCTAGGAGTCCGGCGCTTCGATGATGGTGCGCGGCCAGGTGACGGTGACGACCGCGCCGCCCTCCTCCGGGTCGTTGCCGAATTTCACCCGCGCCCCGGCCCGCTCCAGCAGGGTCTTGGCGATGAAGAAGCCCAGCCCCATGCCCTGGTGATCGGAGCGGGACCCTTCGCCGGACGGCCGGGAGGTGATGTAGGGCTCGCCCAGCTTGGCCAGGATCTCGGGGGCGAAGCCCGGGCCGTCGTCCTGCACCTGCACCGTGATGATGTCGGCGTCGAAGCGGCCGCGCACGTGCACCCGGTCCAGCGCGAAATCGGCGGCGTTCTCGACGAAGGCGGCGAGCGCGTGGACCATCTCCGGCAGGCGGCGAACGTCGGGCACGAACTCGCCGGGCGGCCCCTCGACCGAGGTGAGGATGGCGGGGCCGATCTTGCGGTAGGGCTCGACCACCTCGTTCAACAGCTGGGCCAGGCCGAGGCGGGCATAGACCGCGTCGCCGTCTTCGGGGCGCTGGGACAGGTTCTTCAGGATCTCGCGACAGCGCTGGGCCTGCTGCAGGAGCAGGCGCGCATCCTCGGCCACGGGATCGTCGGCGGGGGACGAGCGCAGCAGTTCCTTGGCCACGACCTGGATGGTCGCCAGCGGGGTGCCCAGTTCGTGGGCTGCGGCCGCGGCCAGGCCGCCGAGCGCCGAAAGCCGCTGCTCGCGGGCCAGGACGGCCTCGGTGGCGGCCAGCGCCAGTTCCATCCGGGCGGCCTCCGCGGCGGCATGCCAGGCGTAGCCGGCGGTGAAGCCGATGCCGAGCACCATGGCGACGGCCTGTCCCACGAGATAGGCCCGGGGCAGCACCGGCGCGCCGCCGCTTTCCCACGGCAGGGGCATGGACCAGACCAGCAGCGCGATCACGGCCGCCATGGCCAGGCCCGCCACCACCACCATGCGCCGCGTCGACAGGGTCGCCGCGGCCACCGCCGGCGGCGCGATCAGCAGGACCACGAAGGGATTGCTCAGGCCTCCGACGGTGAACAGCAGGGCCCCGTACTGGACCACGTCGAAGCTGAGCTGCGCCGCCGCCTCCGAATCGCTGGCGAAGCCCTGCCCCCGCGTCCGTACGGTGAGCGCCAGGTTGTAGGCGAAGCCCACGGCTATGACCGCCAGCACCCAGGGCCAGGGCATGGGGACGCCCAGCGCGATGCCGTGCACGGCGACGATGACGATCTGGCCCAGGAGGGCGATCCAGCGCAGCAGCAGCAGGGACTGCATGCGCAGCCGACCCCGGCGCTGGAGCGGCGCGTCCCACGCGAAGGCGGGCGGGGGCGGCTCGGCGGCGACCGGCTGGCGCGTGGGCGGGAGCGGATCGGACGTTTGGGTCCGTGACATGGCTCGCCTATACAGGCGCCGCGCCGTCGGCGCGACCGTCGCAGGAGCCTGCCGTGAATCGTCTGCCCGTCATCGTCGCCACCCTCTGCCTCGCCGCCGCGGCCCTGATCGCAGGGGCCACCTGGTGGGTAACGCGCAACGGGCCTTCGGGCGCCGCCGGTTCCGCGCAGGTGATCAGTTCGGGCAAGGCGCTGGTCGGCGGCCCCTTCCAGCTGGTCGACCAGACCGGCCGCGCGGTCGACGAGTCGATCCTCAAGGGCAAGTGGACCGTGGTCTTCTTCGGCTTCACCTTCTGCCCGGACGTCTGTCCCACGACCCTGACCGCCATGGAGGCGGTGAAGAAGGACCTGGGGGCCCGAGGCGCTGACCTGCAGGTGGTGTTCATCACCGTCGATCCGGAGCGGGACACGCCCGCCGCGCTCAAGGCCTACCTGGACAGTGTCGGGCCGGAGGGGACCATCGGCCTGACCGGCACGCCCGAGCAGGTGACGGCCGCAGCCAAGGCGTACCGGGTGTACTTCCGCAAGAGCGGCGAAGGGGACGACTACACCATGGACCACTCCACGGCGGCCTATCTGATGGATCCCAAGGGCGAGTTCGCCGCGGTCCTGCCCTATGGCCTGGCGCCCGCGGACAAGGCCAAGGTGATCCGCGACGCCATGAAGCAGTGAAGCTGGAACGAAACACTCCCAGACTGGCGTTCGCGATAATCTTTTTGCAGCGCCGTGCATTCTAGGGTGCGGCGCCACATATTCAGGCGCACGAGTCGGGTTCGTTCATGCTCTACGCACTTCACGAATACGCCTACCACGCCGCGTCGCCGCTGCGGATCGCCGCCAACATGGCGCGCGAGTTCTGGGGATCTCAGGCCAATCCGGCCTCGGACACCGCCATGGGACGTACGCTCTACGCGTCCGCGGAGGTGTTCTCGAACCTGACCCGCCGCTACGGCAAGCCGGCCTGGAACATCGACAGCGTCGACATAGACGGAGTGGACGTGCGCGTCCGCCGGGTGACGACCTGGGAGTCGCCGTGGTGCCGGATGGTGCACTTCGCCCGCGACCGCAACGACCTGCGCAAGGCGGGCCGCAACACCTTCGAGCCGGCCGTCCTGATCGTCGCCCCGCTCTCGGGCCACTACGCCACCCTGTTGCGCGGCACGGTTCGCCAGTTCCTCAAGGACCACGAGGTCTACGTCACCGACTGGACCAATGCGCGGCAGGTGCCGGCGCTGGAAGGCCGCTTCGACTTCTACGACTACATCGACCACGTCCGCGAGATGCTGCGGGCGCTCGGCTCGCGCCCCCACGTGGTGGCCGTCTGCCAGCCGGGGCCGCCGGTGCTGGCCGCCGCCGCCCTGATGGCCGAGGACGGCGAGGACAGCCGCCCGGCGTCCATGACCTTCATGGGCTCGCCCATCGACGCGCGCCTGTCGCCGACCGTGACCAACAAGCTGGCGGAAGAAAAGCCGTTCGCCTGGTTCAAGTCGAACATGATCCATACCGTGCCGCCGCCCTATCCAGGCGCGGGCCGGCGTGTCTATCCGGGCTTCGTCCAGCTCTACAGCTTCATGTCCATGAACGAGGAGCGCCACCGCGACGCCCACTGGGAGCACTTCGCCAACCTGGTGAAGGGCGACGGCGACGCCTCGGCCAAGCACCTCGAGTTCTACGACGAGTACCTGAGCGTGCTCGACCTGACCGAGGAGTTCTATCTCCAGACCATCGACGTGGTGTTCCAGCAGTACCTGCTGCCCAAGGGCGAGCTGGTGCACAAGGACGGCCGGTCGGTGAAGCCTGACGCCATCACCGACATCGCCCTGATGACGGTCGAGGGCGAGGAGGACGACATCTCCGGCGTCGGCCAGACCCAGGCCGCCCACGCGATCTGTCCGAACATCCCGGAGGACAGGCGAGAGCTGCTGGTCCAGCCCGGCATCGGTCACTACGGCGTCTTCAACGGCCGGCGGTTCCGCGAGGAAATCTACCCGAAGATCCGCGACTTCATCCGCGCCAGCGACAACCCCGCGGCCGCCGGAGCGAAGGACGCGACCGCCTGATGGGCCTGTTCCAGCCCCGCCTCAGCGACGGGGACGTGCTGGACATCGACGGCACGCGGGTGCGGCT
>DASPLM010000202.1:0-6726 GCA_035627575.1 Caulobacteraceae bacterium
GGGGAACGCGGCCCGACATAGCGCGTCGGGGCTGCGGGCACGATCCGTAAAACCCCTTACGCACAACCCCCGGATTTCGCGAAACGATCGCGAGGGCCAAGGTGCCGCCATCCGAGAGGAGCCCCGTCATGTCCCCCGAGGACGCCGTACTCGCCCTGATCCTGGCCTCGCTGGCCGGGGTCGTCGTGACCGCCCTGGCCGTCTGGCTGCGGGGCCGGCGCAAGGGCGCGCCGAAACCGCCGCCCAACGAGACGGTTCAGGCCCGCCGGCCGACCCTGGCGGAATACATCATGGATGCGCCCATCAAGGGCGTCAGGCGCGGCTCCTGACCCAGCGGTCGATCTTGGCGTCCAGCACCGCCAGCGGCAGGGCGCCGGTCATCAGCACCTGGTCGTGGAAGCCCTTGAGGTCGAACTTCGGCCCCAGCGCCTTCTCGGCGCGGGTGCGGGCCGCGCGGATCTTCAGCTGGCCCATCTTGTAGGCCAGGGCCTGGCCCGGAATGGCGATGTAGCGCTCGGTCTCGGCGGTGGCGTTGCTGCGGCCGCGCGAGGAGTTGGCCAGGATGTAGTCGATCGACTGATCCCGCGTCCAACCCTTGGCGTGGATACCGGTGTCGACCACCAGGCGGATGGCCCGGAACAGCTCGGAGTCCAGGTAGCCGAAGTACTGGTAGGGATCGGCGTACATGCCCAGCTCCGGCCCGAGGCTCTCGGCGTAGAGGCCCCAGCCCTCGACGAAGGCGGTGTTGCCGCCGAAGCGCATGAAGGCGGGCAGGCTCTCGTTCTCCTGCGCCAGGCTGATCTGGAAGTGGTGCCCGGGCGCCCCCTCGTGCAGGTACAGGGTCTCCATGCTGGGGATCGAGCGCGACGGCAGGTCGTAGGTGTTGAAGTAGAAGACGCCGGGCCGCGAGCCGTCCGGCGTGCCCGACTGGTAGGAGCCGCGCGCCGCGCCCTTCTCGGTCAGGGCCGGGGTCGGCTGGATCTCGAGCCGGGTCTTGGGCAGGGTCCCGAACATCTCCGGCAGGCGCTTCGCCACCCGCGCGCCGATGGCGTGATAGCCGTCGATGAGCCACTGTTTCGACGGCGGCTGGAACTTCGGGTCGGTGCGGATGTGCTCGAAGAACGCCTTCAGCGTGCCGGTGAAGCCGACCTTCGCCTTCACGGCCTCCATCTCGCCGTGGATGCGCGCCACCTCCGACAGGCCCAGGCGGTGGATCTCCTCGGGATCGCCGGCGGTGGTGGTGTTGACCTCCACCAGGTAGCGGTACAGCGCCTCGCCGCCCTTCATGCCGTACAGGCCGACGCTGTCGCGGGCGTGGGGCATGTAGTCGTCGCGGATGTAGTCCCGCGCCCGCGTCAGGGCGGGCAGCACCCGGTCGCGGATGGCAGCCCCATAGGCGGCCCGCAGCCGCGCCTGGTCGGCGGCGGGGATGTCCGCGGGAAACGCGGTGACCGGCTTGTAGAAGGTCGAGCCCTCGACGCCCTGGCCGATCAGGGTGTCCAGCTGCTCGAGGACGTTCCTCATGATCAGCTTCGGCTGTGTCACGCCGGCCGCCACGCCCTGGCGCATCCGGTCCGCCGCCCGGTCCAGGATCGGCGGGAAGGCGTTCAGGCGCGACAGGCCGTCCTCGTAGTCCTTGACCGTCTTGTAGGGAGCGCCGCCCTGGCCGGAGCTCAGCTCGGCGAAGCCGTTGTGGATGCCGTAGAAGTGGTTGAGCGGCAGCACCTGGGACGTCTTCAGCAGCTGGCCCGAGAGCCCCCGCCGGTCCAGGTCGCGCTGCCAGGCGAAGACGTCGTAGGCCACCTGCTCGTCGGGGCTCAGCTTCGCGCGATCGATGCGCTTCAGGGCCGCCAGCTCGCTCTCCGCCGCCTGGCGCGACTGGTCGTACCAGGCGTCGGCGAACAGCTCGCCCAGCTCGCCGGCCCGGCTGGTGTCGCCGCGGTAGAGCGCGTTCAGCGGGTTCAGGCGCAGGTCGGCCGCGTCGCTGGCGGCGAACAGCGCCTTCAGCTCTTCCGATGCCGTGGCGGCGGCGACAGGGCCCGCCAGGGAGGCGGCCGCGCTGGCCAGCAGGAAGGTACGTCGGGAGAGGCGGAGCTTTGTCATGGCCTTAGGGGTAAGGGCGGCGCCGGCCGCCCGCAATCCTCTAATTCTTCCCCCGCCCTGGCGGGCGGCGGGCAAGATCACCCAGTTCCTCACCCCGCGCCGTACATCCCCGCCAGCCGCCGGGCCATCTCCCCCACCCGCGTCCGCAGTTCCGGCGGCGCCAGCACCTCGGCCTCGACGCCGAGGCGGAACATCTCTCCCGCGGCATGCTCCAGCGACTCCGTCGGGATCACGACCTCGCTCCAGCCCTCCGCGTCCGCCGGTCCGGCCGCATCGACGGCGGCCTCCACCGCCGCGCCGAGGTTCCGCAGCCGCTTCAGCCCCGCCGCCGTCGCGCGCAGCCGCGCCTCGCCGGTAAAGAGTTCGCTTTCGAACCGCCGCGCCGCCTCTGCCCACCAGGCCGCGAGGTCGAAGTCCTTCGGCCGCTCGAACGCCGCCTCCAGCACCTCCAGGCCGCGGATGTTCGACACCCTGTATGTGCGCGCCGTCTTTCCCACCCGCGCCACCAGGTACCAGACGCCCCCCTTCAGCACGACGCCGAGCGGGTCCGCCTCGCGCTCCACCAGGCCCTTCCAGCTCTCGTAAGTCATGCGCAGGCGCCGGCCGTTCCACACGGCCTGGGCGATGGCCGGCAGGCGCGCCGCCTCCTCCGGCGTGCGATACCAGCCGACGGGATCGAGGTGGAACCGCGCCGCGATCCGCTCCGCCGCCGCCTGCCGCTCCGGCGGCAGCGCCGCCAGCAGCTTCAGCTGCGTGGTCGCCATCGCCTCCTCCAGCCCCAGCTGCGCTGCCGCCCCGCCCACGCCGCCCAGGAACAGGGTCTCGGCCTCCGCGTCGGTCAGGCCCGTCAACCGGGTGCGATAGCCGTCCATCAGCTGGAAACCGCCGGATCGGCCGCGCTCGGCGTAGACCGGGGCGCCGGCGGCGCTGAGCTCGTCGATGTCGCGGTAGATGGTCCGCACCGACACCTCGAACTCGGCGGCCAGCTGCTCGGCGCTCATCCGCCCCCGGGTCTGGAGCAGCAGCAGGATGGAGAGCAGTCGGCTGGCGCGCACTTTTCGAGTCTAGCAGAAATACCTGACATCAGGTGACAGGTTATGGAGCGCATACCTCCCGTATCGGCCTTCGAACCGCAGGAGAGACACCATGACCGCCGCCCTCGCCGCCAGCACCGACGCCCCCGACCTGGAGGGGATGAACGCCTTCGACTTCCTGTTCGGCTGCCGCTGGGCCGTGCGCCACCGCCGCCTGAAGCAGCGCCACGTCGGCTCGGACGAGTGGTACGAGTTCGAGGGAACGAGCTTCTGCGAGCCCCGCCTCGGCGGCATGGCCAACGTCGAGGAGGCGGTCATGGAGATCGGCGGGATGGGCATGGCGCTGCGCCTGTTCGATCCCGCCACGCGCGAATGGTCGGTCTACTGGGTCAGCAGCCGCGACGGCGCCCTGCAGCCCCCCGTCCGCGGCCGCTTCCAGGGTCCGCGCTGCGACCTGATCGGCCCGGACACGGACGAGGGCCGCCCCATCCTCGCCCGCTACGTCTGGTCCCGCACCGACACGGCCGAGCCCCGCTGGGAACAGGCCTTCTCCCTGGACGACGGCCGGACCTGGGAGACCAACTGGGTGATGGACTTCCGCCGGGTGGAGTGAACGAAGCCAACCCGTGCGCTGAGATCCTCGTCCTTCGACAGGCTCAGGATGAGGATCTCGGCTGAAACCGGGTCGTATCAGTAGCCCTCATCCTGAGCCTGGCGAAGGACGAGGGCGCACCCTCACCGTTCACCGAAGAACCAGCCATGCCCCCCTGCTGCCCCGTCGTCGAGCTGCGCCGCTACCGCACCCATCCAGGCCGGCGCGACGAGCTGATCGCCCTGTTCGACCGGGAGTTCGTCGAGACACAGGAGGCCGTCGGCATGCGCGTGATCGGCCAGTTCCGCGATCTCGACGACCCCGACGCCTTCGTCTGGCTGCGCGGCTTCGCGGACATGGAGCAGCGCCGCCGCGCGCTCGAGGCCTTCTACTTCGGCCCGGTCTGGCAAGCCCACCGCGAGGCCGCCAACGCGACCATGGCCGACAGCGACGACGTGCTGCTGCTGAAGCCCGGGGGCGCCGCGAGCGGGTTCGACCTGCCGGCCGCGCGGCCGGCGGTCGGCGCGACCGAGGCCGGCCCCGGCGTGCTGTCCCTCACGACCCTGCGACTGGCCGACGAGGACCAGGCTTGGCTGGCCCAGGCGTTCGAACGCGATCTCGCCCCCATTCTCGCCGCCCACGGCGCCCAGCCGCTGGCCTGGTTCGTCGGCGAGCACGCCCAGAACACCTTCCCACGCCTGCCCGTGCGCGAGGGCGAATACGGTTTGGCGTGGGTCAGCGCCTTCCCCGATGCCGCTGCGCACGCGGCGTCCGCGGCCGCGCTCGGCGGGTCGGTCGAATGGCGGGACGCATGGGCTCGGATCGCACCGCGGCTGGCCCAGCCGGCGCAAATTCAGCGCCTGCAGCCGACGGCGCGGTCGCTGCTGCGGGGGTAAGGCGACGTCTCGCCCCGGCGCGGGTTGCGGAAAGCTCCCGGCCCCGGGCCCAAGCGTACACCGCGTCCTGAACCTCCTGGTGGAACTCTCGCGCCCTCCGGTCCTGACGCTCTGGGTTCATCACCCCGCCAGCTGGGCGCTCGGCCAACGGCCTGCCCGCCTCCCTGCGTCATCCCGCCGCAGTTTGACTCGCCACTGTCATGCTTCGCGGATAGGGTCGCCGCTCCAACGAGGGAGATCCATCCATGCGTATCGCCGCCATCACCGCCGTCGCCGTCCTCGCGCTCGGGCTCGCCGCCTGCACCCAGAAGGCCGCCGAGACCGACGCCAGCGCCGAAGCCGCAGCCGCGGGCGACCAGGCCGCCGCCGCCGCCGACTCGGCCGCCGACGCGACCGCAGCCGCCGCCAGCGACGCGGGCGACGCCGTGGAAGCCGGCGCCGCCGACGCCACGACCGCCGCCGAGGCCCCGGCCGAAACCAAGAACTGATCCAGCGCGGCGACGACGCCGCGATCACGGACAGCGAAACGGCCCGGGAGCGATCCCGGGCCGTTTCTTCGTTTCAGAGCTCGCCCGGCGCCTTGCCGGTGAGTTCCTTGATGAGGAGCCACGCCCGAACCGCGGCCGCGACCGGACCGGGCACCGGCAGCCCCGCAAACCAGCGGGATACCGACGACCGGTCCACGCCCAGCGCCTCGGACAGGCGGGACATCCAGCCCCGCTCGCCGAAGAGGGCGATCGCCGCCTGACGGAGCTCCTCGGGCGTCAAGCCCGCGCCTCCGTCAGCAGCGCCTCACGCTCCTGGATGAACCGCAGGATCGACTCCGAAAAGCCGTCCAGGTGGGTCCACCGGCCCTTGTAGCCGACGCCGTTCCGGGCGCTGGCGACGTTGACCAGGTAGGCCTCGCGGGCCACCGGGTTGGGCACGGGGTCGTGGGACTGTTCGTCGGTCACCACGATCAACCGGTCGTGCGGCAGCTTGTTCATCTGCCCCACGGCCTGACCCAGATAGGTCCCACTGTGAGGCTGCGAACGGAGCACCGCATCGACCCCCGCCATTCCGCGGCGCGGGGGCACTTCAACCACCGCGTTCGAGAAGCTGAAGACACGCACGTCGCCCGGCACGACCGAAGCCAGCGTCGCCGCCGCGTCCGCTCGGGTCAGGTCCGACCGGGCCGACAGCCGGGCGTCCATGGAGCCGGACACGTCGACCAGCACCAGGGTCCGGCCCGTCAGGACCGGCGCCTCTAGGATGGTCTCCGTCAGCGCCTGGTCGAGCCAAGGCTCGAACCGGGGCGCCGCCCGCGCCGCCGCCACGTAGCGGAACGGCAGCACGCGCTCGGCGCCGCGCCGGGCGAGGATCGCCTCCTTCACCAGCGCCTCGTCCACACCCGCCTGGTCCATGTTCCGGAGGTTCCGGAGCAAAGCCAGATAACCGAGCTTCCGCTCGGTCAGCAGGCGGGTGAAGGTCCCGGCCTTGTCCGCCCCGCCCGAAAGCGCGACTTCCCAGGTGTCGGGCGCCTTCAGCGTCCGCTCGGCGACCTGTTTCCACAGGGCGGCCTGGGCCTCGTCACGCGGCTTGGCGTGGCAGAGGAACAGGACGTCCCGCAGTTTCACGGGTCCGTCGCGGTCGTACTTGGCCAGCTGGTAGGCGTCGAACTTGGCGAACGCGCGGCCCAGGCCCTTCTTCATCTGCTTGGACAGCGGCCGCTTGCCGTTGCGCCAGTAGATGGAGACCAGCTCGGTCAGTTCGTCCGCCCGCTGGATCACGCGCTCGATGGTGTCGGCCACGAGAGAGGTTCCGGCGCCGGTCTGGGCCAGGGCGCAGACCAGCAGCAGGGGCGCATGGCGCAGGTTGAAGCGCTCGCGCGCCTCGACGGCCAGGTCGGCCACGACCTGCGGTTCGACCGTCGCCGCCAGGGCGGCGATGCGGTCGGCGATGGCCTCGCCGTCCTCGTAGAACTCGTTCTCCCACAGAAGGCACGAGAGCACGGACCGGCGAAGCTTCTGTACCGCCGTGAGTTCCACGGCGGGCGCCCCCTCGAAAGTGACGCCGGGGCGCTTGGCGAAGATGTTGAGCCGCATGGCGCACCTCTCTTCCT